>JACCSI010000053.1 GCA_013813075.1 Acidobacteriota bacterium
TCGGCGCCGATCTGAAGTACGGGATAGCCTCGAACCTCACGCTGGACGCCACGGTAAATCCCGACTTCGGTCAGGTCGAAGCAGACCCTGCAGTGCTCAACCTCACCGCGTTCGAGTCGTTCTTCGATGAAAGGCGACCGTTCTTCGTCGAGGCGACGGGAATCTTCCGCTTTGACGCAGGGTCGCTGCAGCTCTTCTACCCGCGCCGGATAGGCCGCGCTCCGCAGCTTGCAGGACTGGTGGACGATCCAACGCTTGGAGTGCCGGGCTCCACGACTATCCTAGGCGCGGCCAAGGTCACCGGGAGAATTGCCGGCGGCACGTCGCTTGGCGTGGTCACCGCTCTCACCCAGGAGGAAAACGCGGGGAGCACCGTGTTGGAGCCACGGACGGCGTACGCTGTCGCAAGGCTCTCCCGTGATTTTCGCGCGGGGGAGACGGCGGTGGGAATAATCGCAACCGGCGTCAATCGCAGTCTCGACGGAGATGCTGAAGCAATTCTGAGACGTTCGGCAACAGTTGCTGGAGCCGATGCGAGACACAGGTTCGCCAGCGGGCGATACTCTTTCACTGCCTCTTTCGCCGCGAGCTCAGTTACCGGAAGTGCTGCAGCCATCAACCGCACTCAGCGATCGGGTGTGCACCTCTACCAGCGTCCCGACTCCGACCTGCCGTACGATCCTGCGCGTACGTCGCTATTCGGGACCGCAATGGCTACCGGTATCGAGAAAGTTGATGGAGCGGTTCGAGGGGGGTTGTCATACCAGCGGCTGACTCCGGGCTTTGAATCCAATGACATTGGCTTTCTCTCGCAAGCCGACCAGCAGACGGCGAACGCATGGGTTGGCTGGGAGTCGCCGCGCCCCGCGTCATTCTACCGGAGGGCAAAAGCTACTGTAACGCTGTTCGGGCAGTTCAACGCCGCAGGAATGCCGACTGCGCGCACTCCGATACTCGACCTGTTCGCGCAGTTGAAGAATTCAACCAACCTGTCTGCAAGCTTGTGGCGCGAAAACACCGGCCCCGTGTACTGCGATCGTTGCGCGCGCGGCGGACCTGCGATTCGCCTCTCGCCATCGAGCAACCTCCTCGTGAACTACGGCGGCGATCCGCGTGCGCGGCTCCAGAAATCTTTCGCCGCCATCTACACGGCAGCGGATGACGGAAGGTCGAATCTCTGGCGCGTACGTCCATACCTGACTTTGAGGGCGGCCAGCAACATGAGCGTCGAGCTCGGCGGACGGTATCAGTGGAATAGCGACAACACGCAGTGGTACGGAAACCTTGGCGCGATCGGCAGTGATACGACGCACTACCTTTTCGCCCGTCTCCGGCAGCACCTGTTGAGCTTTCAGGGCCGGGTGAATTACACCGCGACACCGTCTCTGTCACTTCAGTTCTACGGCGAGCCATTCGTGACGACGGGGAAATTCGGCAACATCAGGGAGATGGCGTCACCGAGAGCCGCGGGGTACGACGAGCGTTTCCGCCCGTATCAGCTGTCGGGCGAAGCCGGCGGATTCAACGAGAAGCAGTTCCGGTCGAACATGGTGGTCCGCTGGGAGTACAGGCCGGGCTCGAGCGTATTTCTGGTGTGGTCGCAGGGCCGCGATCAGACCGATCGCGACATCGGGACGTTCGAGCCAGGTCGTGATTACCGCAACCTGTTCCGGGCAAGGCCGGACAATACGCTGCTGCTCAAGGCATCGTACTGGTTCAGTCTGTGAAACTGTGGTCATCGGCCGTGGATTGGCTATCGCGGCAGCTCGGGTCACTTACCGGGTTACTCGATCCGGCACTTTGCCGAGTGCCGATTCGGCGGCCGATGGACGACAGGAGCGGCCGTCAATCAGAACGGAAGCCAGTAGTTGAGCTTTACCGCGAACACGTTGTCACCCGTGGAGGTGAGCGCATCGTACAGACTTCCCGGTCGCACGAGCGTTCCCGCGGTTCGCTGTTCTCCTCTGTTCTGCTGCCATACCACGTACGCGGTACTGCCTGGCCGCCATTCCCAGCGCAGCACCATGTTGCTGCGAAAGCTCACGATGTTGAAGTCTCGGACGGGGAGTCGAAACCGCGTGGCTCCGTCGGTGACGACGAGAGAATCGTTCCCGAACCTGGCCAGAGTAGTTCCATCAGTTCCGTACTCGCGCAACGAATAACTGCGCGCCGCTGGAAGCTCGCCAATGCGGTAGAACCTGCCAGTCGAAGCGAACGGCTCGGCGTAGGTCTCGAGCGTGAGGTCAGTACCCAACGCATAGTTCACGCGCAGCCGGGCTGACAACTCGCTCCGCTCGATGTAGGAGAAGAGATACCTTCGTCCGAAGGTTGCAGGACTTCCGCCAGCGAGGTTGGCAAAGAACTGTCGCGGATTGACGAAATGCGCGTAAGCGGGATCGACCGACAGTTCGATGCGCGTGCCGGGACGGACCGATACGCCTCCAGAGAGTGCAGCCGTCCATCCGTCCATTTCGTCAGCACCGAAGGTCGGTGTGAGACGCCACTGGGTTTTTCGGGCCGGGTTTGTCGCGAGGTTGCCGTTCACCGACCAGCTTGCGCCCAGGCCCATCAGTGGACCGCCTCGCGTCAGTGCATCCTGGAACGAGCGCGGGAAATATGTCGCGGTGATTCCCGTCTGCCAGAAGTTGCGCCAGATCTGATTGGAAAAAGCCTGCAGCAAGGTCAACTGCTTTACGCCACCGTAATTCCACTCGTTGAAATTGTTGGCGCCGATGTCCCAACTGCGAAACAGTTTGCCGGGAACGGTGCGCCTGTATCTCCCGAGGACATTGAATCCCCGGTCATCGGCCGATCCGATGCGCCCAGCGTCATTGATGTCGAGCCCCGGTGATTCGCCGTAGACGTTCCCTTGCCACAGCCACTTGCCGGCGTTCTTGCTCATTCCAATGTTGGTGAATGTGCCCGACACCGAGTTGCTCGCGGGATCGATGCTGACATGATCTGCGTCAGGCCGGCCGAAGTAATGGGCAGGAGCCTGTTGAAGCCGAAGGATGGCCGTGCTGTCACCTCGCACGCGCGTGAATCCGACGGTTCCAAATGCGACGTACTCTCCGCCTTTGAACCGGAGCTGCCATTCAGCTGCGGCTCCGAGCGCTTCCCGCGGAAGCAGATCGGCGAGCGAACTGCCTGTTTCGAGATCGCGACGCACTCCTGTGAGAATGACGCCAGCGGTGGAACGGGCCGCGCCGAATTCCTGTTGGAGCCGGACGACGCCGAACCCCGTGCGCGGCTCGACGATGTCACGTCCAAACGTGCCCGGAGCAGTGAAGGTGCGTGCGCTCTCTTCACCCGTAAGCGCACCAAGCACGCCCACTGACAAACCCGACGGCAGACGCCCGGTGATCTTTGCCGCGCCGAGGATGGTTGTGTTCTGAATCTTCTCAGCGTAGTCCGCAGACGGCACGAAGCGCGGCGCCTGGCCGATTCGGCGAGAGACGAAGAATGAAAGCTGGTTTGCGCGAAGCAGCTGGCTGCCCTCGACGAAGAAAGGCCGGCGCTCGGGGAAAACGGTTTCGAAAGCGCTGAGGTTTACTTCAGCCGGATCTGCTTCGACCTGCCCGAAGTCGGGATTGATCGTCGCGTCCAGCGTGAGGCTCGAGCCAAGTCCCACCTTCACATCGCCGCCAACGCGCGCCTCGGCGGAGTTTTTCTTTACGAATGGATTCCGTGCGTCGGGAGCCCCGAGCATCTTCGCACTGCTCGCGATGTACGGCACCAACTCGACGCGGCGCGAGGCGGCGATGCGTCCCAAACCGCTGAGCTCGGCGAATCGCGACGCCCACCCCGTTTCGTTTCGGCGAACGAGAACGAGGTATGCCTCTTCATTTCTCGCTGGAATGATCCGGGCGACATTGACTCCCCAAGCCTGCTCCGTGCCGTTGTTGAAGCGGAGCTGCGTGAACGGGATGCGCATTTCCGCCGTCCAGTTGGCTCCCGTGACTTGAGTCTCGGCTTCCCATACCGGGTCGTACGAATAGTCGCGATTGCCCTGCGCGTCGCCGGCGTGAAAGTAGTCAATGCGCACGCCCGCGGCGGTAATTCCGAACGAGTATGCAGTACGGCGATCGTGATAGGTGTCGAGTGATACCACAAGTTGCTCCGAGCTCCCCTCCCGGTCGCGCCGGGTGACCAGCGCGCGAACCGGCTCGTCGCCCGGCGACGCCAGTCGCGCGCCAACGTAGATCGCTTCGTCGTCGAACACGAATGCGACTTCAGTTCGTCCGCCGGCAGGACTACCCTCATTCGGCTCGCGCTGAGTGAACGACGATATCCATGCCGCGTCGCGCCACGCGACATCGTCGAGGCGTCCATCGATTTTCGGTGCAGCGCCGCGCGAGGCGGTTGCCCTCAGTGTTGGTCGCGAAATGGAATCGGCGCGGGGGGCCGACGGCTGCTGGGCCTGCGTGCCTGGTGCTGCCAGCGGGAGCGCCAAAGCGGAGGCGACGCAACAACGGATTATCGTGGCTCGGAATGCTGCTGACATGGGACGGGGCTCCCCCGGTAAGAGTGACGAAAGTGCCAAAATTTTGGCACTTATATGCAAATGAATATTTTTCTGAGCCAATTCCGACCACCGACCACCGGCCCTTCGACGACCGACGACCGACGACCGACATCCGAC
>JACCSI010000081.1 GCA_013813075.1 Acidobacteriota bacterium
ACACGCTTCGCGTGCACGCGGTCGGTCGCTTGATGCTGGACAACGTCGATCACATCAAGGCGTATTGGATTTCGTCCGGGGTGGAAATCGCGCAAACGGCACTGTGGTTTGGCGCCGACGACCTTGATGGCACCGTGCAGGAAGAGACGATTTATCACATGGCAGGGTCGAAGACGCCAACCGCGCTATCGACCGACGACATCGAGGCGCTGATTCGCGATGCGCGCCGCGAACCCATCGAGCGCGACACGCTCTACAACGTCGTCCGCGTGCCTGTCGCCGCGCATTGAGCGAGGTCGCGATCGGTCTGCGATTGCCGGTGCCGCTGGTCGAGTAGCGGTCAGCCACGCGGTCATCGCTGTCGAATCCATCGACTCTCTGTCCGGGTGCGACGACGCCTGTCGACTGGATGTCCACATCTGGCGATGGGGGCGTTACCGCCGCATTCCTGCTATAATTCGAATCGAGCCAAGCGAGTGTTCCGGCGAGATGAGCCGGTCGCACCGCTTGGTTTTTTCGCGTCCCGAGATTGCGAAAAGTTTCACAAGCGGAACCGCGCACATGCGACAGGCGGGACGGCGCCGGGTTTGCCGGGCCAGGTGAAAGGCGAGGGCGTTGCGCCCCGCCAGACGGAAAGGAGGCGACATGCCAGCAACGTTTTTGCCCATTCTCAACGAAGTGGAAAAGCAAAGCCTGCACGAACGCCAGCCCCTGCCGGAGGCATACCTGGGTCTTTCGGACGAGGAGATGGAGTTGCGGATTGGCGCCGCTCGGGCCGCGCTCGGCGATCGCGTCGTCATCCTCGGCCACCACTACCAGCGCGATGAAGTCGTCAAGTTTGCCGACTACACAGGCGACTCGTGGAAGTTGTCACGCGAAATCGCCAAGCTGCCCGCGGCCGATTTCATTGTCTTCTGTGGCGTGCACTTCATGGCCGAGAGCGCGGACATTCTGGCCCTGCCGCATCAGCAGGTGATCCTTCCGGACCTCGCCGCCGGGTGTTCCATGGCCGATATGGTGGCACCCGATCAGCTCGAAACCTGCTGGGCTGAACTCGAACAGATGGGCGTGGCCTTGTCGACCATGCCCGTCACGTACATCAACTCTTCCGCGACGATCAAGTCATTTGTCGGCGAGCGCGGCGGCACCATCTGCACCTCCGGGAACGCCGAAGCGACACTCAGATGGTCGTGGGACCGCAAGGAGAAGATCCTGTTTCTCCCAGACCAGCATCTTGGTCGTAATACGGCCTGGAAGATGGGCGTGCCCCTCGACCGGATGGTCGTCTGGGATCCGTTCGAACCGTTCGGCGGCCTCACAACACAGGAACTCGACAACGCCCGGATGATTCTGTGGAAGGGACATTGTTCGGTCCACGTGCGCTTTACCGCAAAACAAATCGACATGGTGCGCGCGCAGTATCCCGGCGTGCGCGTCATCGTCCATCCCGAAGTACCGTTTGATGTGCTGCGGGCCGCCGACGACAGCGGCTCGACCGAGTACATCCTCAAGCAAGTCCGCGAGGCGGCGCCTGGGACCACGTGGGCAGTGGGCACGGAGATCCATCTCGTCCACCGCCTTGCCGAAGAGGTGGCCCCGGAAAAGACCGTGATCTCACTCGACCAGGTCGGCTGCCTCTGCTCGACGATGTTCCGCGTCTCCCCGAATCACCTGCTGTGGATTCTGGAGGGGTTGCTCGAGGGCCGAGTCCACAACCGCGTCACGGTGCCGGATGAGCAGAAGAAATGGGCTAGGATCGCTCTCGACAGGATGTTATCGATCTCATAAAAGAACTTCGTGAACGTCCCATGGGGAACCGCTCCCCGGAATCTCGTTCACGAATCCCGTGACAGGAGACTACCCAACCATGCCCCACGAACTGCCTGCACTGCCGTACAACCAAAGTGCGCTCGAACCGCACATCGATGCGCTGACCATGCAGGTTCACCACGGCAAGCACCATCAGGCGTACGTCACGAATCTGAACGCCGCCCTCGACAAGCATCCCGAGCTTCACTCGAAGAGCCTGGATGACCTTGTGCGCAACGTCAACACTATTCCGGAGGACATCCGCGCCGCGGTGCGCAACAACGGCGGCGGGCACTGGAATCACTCGCTGTTCTGGAAGGTGATGGCACCGAATGCCGGCGGCGCGCCGGCGGGTGACGTCGCCAATGGCATCAACGCCGCGTTTGGCAGCTTCGACAAGCTCAAGGAACAGTTCAATGCTGCTGCTGGCGGCCGGTTTGGCAGCGGCTGGGCGTGGGTGGTCGACAACGGCGGGAAGCTCGAGATCATGAGTACGCCGAATCAGGACAATCCGTTGATGGACGGCAAGAAAGCGATCCTCGGCGTCGACGTGTGGGAGCACGCCTACACCTGAAGTATCAGAATCGCCGTCCCGACTACCTCGGTGCCTGGTGGAACGTCGTTAATTGGAACGAAGTCAATCGGCTGCTGAAAGGCTAGGAAGCCTCCAGGTCAGTTTGCGCCCGCATGCTCGCAGTGCCTAAACTGCGGGCATGCGCCTCGGCTACGGCATGCTC
>JACCSI010000095.1 GCA_013813075.1 Acidobacteriota bacterium
CGTCGCTGCTGGATTGGCTGCGTGAAACGGGCGCGTGTCGGCGGCCCCACTAAACTTCTCGGCTCGCGCGAGGATCTGGTCCCACCTTTTCCAATCGGACAGCCTTCAGGACGAACGTTTTAGGACGTTCGGCTGCCAGTGCTGCGCGACAACACTGGTTTCGCGGACCGCACGCGACCCGAATACCCTCCGACTGACCACCGCCATTGAAGGGACCCGCAAAACGTGTGTTCTCTGAACACAACGGATTCGGCGTTCCCGCTTCACAGCGCTTCGCATCGTCGCGCATCGTCGTGAGCCGGACGTTGCAATTCTGAGACGTGCCACTCACTTAACTGCGCAGTACGCGCGCTACTTCGTCGGCGAACCGCATTTACAGCACGGTGTTGTCGAGCTCGACCGATAACAGTTTCAGCTGGGTCTCCGGCGTTGTGCAAGTACACGCAATGCGCGGCAAGAAGAATCACAAGGGAGCTGAAACCGTGGTGGGCGTTTATGCACCGGGCATGCTGCAAGTAATTTCCGTCCTGTCGTTTCTCAGTCTCACTACGTACGCCAACCCAATCCATCATCTCAATGGATCCGTTTACGCTGTCGGGCGCGGCGTCGAGTCGAAGGACGTTCAAGCGATGACAGCAGTCATCGGCTCGCAGGCAGCAGCACGGCTAGAACCTCCGCGCCGTCTCGTCGCAACAGTCAGCAAAGATACCGCGACGTTCAACTGGGAACCGCCAGCCCCTGGCGCGGTTGGGACAGGGTATCTGCTGGAAGCATCCTTGACGTCGGGCGGACAGGTCATCGCGTCGCTGCTGCTGCCAACAGGCGCCCACTCGGGGTTCACTGTGAGGAGCGTCCCGAACGGTATTTATTACGTCCACGTTCGGACCGTGGGCGGTGAAGATCAGAGCGCCGCGTCAAATCAGGTGATGGTGTCGGTCGGGCCCGCCAGAGAGGCCGCATGTTCATCCGCACCTGACGCACCGGGGGGCATCTCCGGCGCTGCAGCCGGCGCGGTGGTGTCGCTGAACTGGGCCCCTCCGCCCGCTGGGTGCGGGGCGAACGGGTATGTGGTGCTCGCCGGCTCGCGGTCCGGCCTGGGCAACTTGGCGCAGGTGAGTGTAGGGCCGGCAACGACTCTGACCGCCAACGCTCCGAATGGCACGTACTTCATCAGAGTGATCGCCTTCAATGCTTACGGCTCTAGCCCTCCATCGAATGAGCTCGTGATAACCGTCGGCGGCGCCTGTCAGTTGCCGTCCCAGCCGAGTTCCCCGATGGTCACTCAAAGCGGTTCTGATGGATTGATCACCTGGGAGTTCCCCGCCAATGGTGGAGGGGCGACACACTTTCTGGTGCATGCCGGTTCCACACCTGGAGCTGTCGATCGCCTCAACGCGTCCACCGGCAGTGTTACGTCATTCGTGTGGGCGAGTCCGCCGAGCGGCACGTCGTTCGTGCGAATTACGCCAATCAACAGATGCGGCGCCGGACCAACCTCACCGGAACGATCCGTGAATTTTGGTGCGGAACAAGGTTGGTTGGCTCAAGTCAACGTCTGGCGAAGTCGGGCCGGTCTGAATAGAGTGACAGAGGACGTCGCCTTGAGCGCGCGCGACGTGCTGCATGCGCGCTACTCGGTGAAAGAGGACGTCCTCGAGCACGGCGAGAACAGCGCGAGCCCCTGGTATACAACGGAGGGTCGGGACGCGGCGCGCGTCAGCTCTGGAGCAGGCAATTCCAACGCGGCCGCCCCGGACTCATTTGCCATCGAAGGGTGGGTGCAGGCACCATTTCACGCATTGGGCATGTTGGATCCGCGGCTACAAACGGTGGGGTACGGCTCTTACCGCGAAGCGGATGGAGGCTTGCAGATGAGCGGCTGGCTGGATACGGGCAGTGGCCGGGGAACATCGCAGGCTCACGCGTTGCCCATCGCTTTTCCAGGGAATGGCTCACGGATCCCGATTCCCAGCGCGGAAATTTGCCCACCTGGCCGCGCGTGCTTCTGGGGTGAAACGCCGAGCCCGTTGACGAGTTGTCCAGGATATTCAGCGCCGGCCGGGCTACCGCTGACGCTTCAGTTCACGCCACCAGCGTTCACGTCGCCCACGCCGCCGGTCGTGACCGCATCGTCCCTCCTCCGAAACGGCACTCCCGTGGAAATCTGCGTGTTCACCGGGGGCACGTACACCAATCCGGACGCCGCGTCCCAGTCGGTGGGTCGCAGCATTCTCACGGCTTATGGCGCCGTCGTGATTGTTCCGCGTTCTCCGTTGCCGGCTGGGGCGTCGTATACAGCGACGGTAACATCAGGCGGGCAGACGTTTCAGTGGACATTCGAAATCAGTGCTGGTCCGCCCGGTGACAAAAGGACTGAATGGGCTCACACCGCCGTCCCCCCCTCGTTCGTCCCGCCCAGGTTTGACTGAAGCCAGCAGCTTGCACCTTGCGCAACACGGAATGTTCATGGCCGTTGGCGGTGCCACGACGTGGGCATCGCCGGCGTTGGTGGACGCACTGTTGGACGCCGCGTGACGCGGTTGCAAGGTCGTTGCAAAAAACGAACAGCCCGGCGATGGTGACCGGGCTGTAACCGTTGATTCTGTTGGTGCGCCCAGCAAGACTCGACCTTGCGACCTCATGGTTCGTAGACGCCTACACACGATAACTTCGGGCAGCGGGAGCCCGCTACCCCAATATCACGCGCCTCTTTTGAGCTAGGGTGACCACCGAGACCGCCTCGAGCCACTTTCGATTGTCAGTCGTTTGTGAGTCAATGGATGCGTCGGATCGATAATGCGACGAGCCTGGCAGACGCGAGGTCCAGCAGCTCCTCCGGCGACACGACTGCGTGACATCAGCCATCCTGCCGGTCGAACTGCGTAGCGCCCTACGGCGCCGTGTGACCGAACGGACGCTCGATGGCTCGCGCGTTTCCGAGATCCTCAAACGAGTCGCGGCCGACCGTGCGTACTGGACGGTCATCGAGGTTGGCGCCGAAGTGCTGGGTGGCGCCGAAGCGCTCGTGTCAGTGCACCCGCTGCGGACGCTCGAGGCCATTCACGTGGCTTCAGCACAGCTGTTTGTTGCTCGATTGTCGATTTCCGATCTGGTCTTCGTCAGCGCCGACCGGCGTCAGGTCGAGGTCGCGAGCACGGTCGGATTAATGAGGCGGTTTATTGCGTAGGTGAGGAGCGGTGTCGGCGCGGCGCGTCGTTCCTGTTCCCCGACGGGGTTTCCCTTTGGTATTCCCGCCTATTTGGCGACAATCGGCCGCAGACAGGGGTCTTATA
>JACCSI010000098.1 GCA_013813075.1 Acidobacteriota bacterium
AACCGGTGGAGGTGTGTCTCAAGCAGAAGACGTCGTGTTTCGTCGTCGTGGGCGCCGCCCACCTGGTCGGGCCCGACAGCCTTGTCGCAATGCTGCGAAAGAAGGGCTACACGGTTGAGCAGCAGTAGACACACCGTTCGCCCACGGGTCGCACCCTGTCCGCGACCGGACATCATGACGGGGAAACTGCCCTCGGGTTTAAGTTCCCAACGCTAAACTGGACCGCTGTTATGTGGCACAGGGTTTGGACGCCACCTCGCCATGCCGACCTACTTCCAGGATGTGTCGCAAGCCGTTCGCGGGCTCCGTAGGCGCCCCGGATTCCTGATTGCGGCCCTCCTGACGCTTGCCGTCGGTATCGGGGCCAATGTCACGGTCTTCAGCCTCGTCAACGCCCTGCTGCTCCGTCCGCTCCCGTTTGGCGACCGTAGCGATCGCGTCGTCACGCTGCATTCGACCCATCGGTTGCAAGCGGAGGACTGGGACGATTCCGAGCTGTCCTATCGTGACCTGATGGACGTTCGGGCACGGACGCAACTGCTCGAAGGCGTTGGCGGCTTCGTCTCGCGAAACTTCACGGTGACCACCGACAGCGATGCCGAGCGCCTGCTCGGCCTGTCGGTGACGCCAGACCTCTTCCCCACGCTTGGCGTCGAGCCGATTCTAGGGCGCAATTTCACCGAAGACGAAGGTGCGGCGCCCGGACTGGAGACGTCGGTCATCCTGACGCACGGGTTGTGGGAACGGCGGTTCTCCGCCGATCCGGGCATCGTCGGACGCTCCGTCATCATCAACGATCGCGCGCGCACAGTCGTCGGTGTGATGCCGCCGCGATTCAAGTTTCCTGAACGCGCCGAGCTGTATATGCCGCTGCGATGGGACGAGTCGTCTCGCTCGGCGCGCAACGTTGCCGCCATTGGCGTGCTGAAGCGCGAGGTCTCGACGGCGCAGGCGCAAAGCGAACTGGACGCCATCGCCAGTGGCCTCGCATCGGCGTACCCCGAGTCGAATCGCAATTTCGGCTTGCGCGTCATGAGTTTCCGCGATTCGCAGGTCGGCACCGATGAGCGGCTCCTCAGCGCGACGTTGATGGCTGCGGTGACATTCGTGCTGTTGATTGCCTGCGCCAACCTCGCCAACCTCCTGCTTGTCCGCGGCGCCGCCCGCCAGCGCGAGATGGCGGTCCGTGCCGCGATGGGGGCCAGTCGTGCGCGGCTGATCTGGGGTCTGCTGAGCGAGAGTGCTGTGCTTGCGAGCACCGGTTCCGTGCTCGGCACGCTCGGCGCGGTGTGGGCGATCGACATGATACGGGTGTCGTTTCCGGAGGAACTGCCTTACTGGATTCAACTCGACGTGGACGCCGGCATCGTGTGGTTCACGATCGGCGTGACCGTGTTGACGACTCTTGCGATCGGACTCCTGCCCGCCCTCCGCGCCTCGCGCCCGCGCGTCGTCGAGGATCTGAAGGAGGGGGGACGCGGCGGCACCATGGGCCGCATCGGCCAGCGCACACAGGCCGGCCTGGCCGTGGCGCAGGTCGCGTTGTGTCTCGCCTTGCTCGTGGGCGCCAACCTGATGATCCGCAGCTTCGTCTCATTGCAGCGCGCCGATATCGGGTTCGATTTCGCCCCGATGCTGACGATGCGTGTCTATCTCGCTGGCGATGCATTCGACGACAATCGCGCGCGCGCGACGTTCTTCACGCGCGCCGTCCAGGCTATTGAAACGCTCCCCGGCGTGACTGGTGTCGCTGCGACGACCAGCGTGCCAAGCGACGACGGCGGTCAATCGGTTCGCATCGTCACCGACGACCGCAGCACGGCGGATGAGCAAATCGGTGCGCAGGCAATTACGACGACGCCGCGATTGATGGAGGCGCTGGGCTTGAAGCTGCTGCAGGGGCGCACGTTCTCGGACGCCGAGTCACTGGACCCCCAGGCTGGTGTGGCCATCATCAACAGGCGACTGGCGGCAGTGCTCTGGCCCGATGGCTCCGCGGTGAATCGGCGAGTCGGCCTGCCAGGGTCTACTGAGGTGGCGTGGTTCCGCGTGATTGGCGTCGCGCCCGACCTCATGTATGAAGAGCCTGGCGAACAGACCGACCAGTCGCGTCTGAACCTCTACCTGCCGTACGCACTCAGCGCGCCGCGCACAATGGCACTTCTGGTTCGGGGTGACGGCAATCCGGCCATGCTGGCGGGCCCGGCCAGAGACGTGCTCCGTCGTGTCCACCCCGGGCTTCCTGTGTACGACATCCGCACGATGAATGAAGTACGACGGTTGACAACGTGGGAGCAGCGCTTTTTCGGCACCATGATGGGCACGTTCGCCGCGACGGCGCTGTTGCTCGCCTGTCTCGGCATCTATGCCCTGCTGGCCTATGCGGTTCGGCGACGCACGCACGAGATTGGAGTTCGGCTCGCATTGGGTGCCACGCCGGGCCACGTCATCTCGCTTCTGGTCGGGCAGGCAGGCCGCATCGGTGGCTTGGGCCTGCTGATTGGGCTCGGGCTCGCGGTCGCGGTCGCCAGAACTTTGAGCGGGACGCTGTTTGCCGTGGACGTGTTCGATCCGTGGCTCTTTCTCGGCACCGGGGCGGCGCTGCTGACGGTGGTGCTGCTGGCGGCGTACATTCCAGCACGTCGAGCCGCGCGCATCGACCCGATGGCCGCGCTACGGGCCGACTAGGTCGCTAGCGCCGGTTCTTCGGCTCGGCGAGCAACGCGCTGCGCGCGGCGCGCAGGTCGCGCAGCTTTGCGGCATCGAGTTTCGGAAACGAGGGCCGCAGCGATTCGAGCGTGTCGATCACCGCCGACGCCACCACGAGCCGCGCGTACCACTTGCGGTCAGCCGGGACGACATACCACGGCGCTGACGCTGAACTGGTCTGCCGGATCGCGCTCTCATACGCCTTGAGGTAGTCGTCGAAATACTGCCGCTCCTTGACATCGGTGAGCGAGAACTTCCAGTGGCTTTCCGGTTCCTCGAGCCGCTTGAGAAAACGCTTCTTTTGCTCCTCGGCCGACACGTGCAGGAAGAACTTGCGGATGACGATCCCCTGGCGCCCGAGGTAGCGCTCGTAGTTGTTGATGTCTTCGAACCGTTCGGTCCACACC
>JACCSI010000107.1 GCA_013813075.1 Acidobacteriota bacterium
GTCGCCTTGGACATTGACGATGAGCCTGCATGGCACCGCCGCCGCCAGCCCCTTGCCGAGTGACGACACCACGCCGCCGGTTACGAAGATGTATTTGGTGGGTCGCTTCTCTGGTCCCATGTGTTACCCGCGCGCACCAGTGAGCATCAGGTGCCTGACACGTTCGAGATCTTCCTGCGTGTTGACTTCGACCGAGTGGTAAGTCGTGTCCACGACATTGATGCGGACTCCGTTTTCCAGCGCGCGCAACTGCTCGAGGGTCTCAGTGCGCTCGAGCGGCCCGGGCGGAAGACGTGACAGTCGCAGCAGCGTGTCGCGCCGATAAACGTAGAGGCCGATGTGCACGCGGGCGATTGGCGCGGCCACGTCATCACGTCCGTACGGAATCGGTGCACGCGAGAAATACAGCCCGAAGCCCTGGCCGTCGCGCACGACCTTCACGACGTTCGGATTGGCGAGTTCGGCGTGGTCGCGCAGCGGTCGGGCGGCGGTCCCGATTTCAATTGATGGATCGCGACGGAGCGGCTCGACCGCGGCATCGATGACGGCGGGATCCAGCATCGGTTCGTCGCCTTGGACATTGACGATGAGCCTGCATGGCACCGCCGCCGCCACTTCGGCGAGGCGATCAGTCCCGGAGCCATGCGTGGAGGCGGTCATGCAGGCCACGCCGCCAAAAGCATCGACGGCCCGCGCAATCCGCTCGTCGTCGGTGGCAACCAGCACGAAGTCGAGAGACTTGGCGGCCGCGGCGCGGCGGTAGACGTGCTCGATCATCGGGCGGCCGGCGATGTCGACGAGAGCTTTTCCGGGGAGGCGGGCTGACTGATACCGCGCGGGGATGATGGCAAGAACCGACGTTTCAGTCAGCGCAAAAGGTAGCTGCGTGACCGGAACAGCAGGCACGGAGAATTCTACCACGGCCTCCCGGTTCGCATCTCGAGGGACGCCCTCAAGAACTGCGTTCACCATGGGCGGTGGTGCGCGCTCGATCGTGACCGCAGTTGTGACACGCAGCGGTCAGCGTAATAAGATAGAGACGCGTTGATGCCCGGAAAACTTGTCGCGCTGATTGGCGCCGTCTGTCTCACGACAGGCTGGCTGCTGGCGTCGCTGCTGACCCCGCCAGTCGCGCGGGTCCAGACATTGCGCGAACGGCGGCCCCCGGCGGCGACGGCCGCCGCCAATCCGGCGCAGTTCGCCGAGCAGGCGCAATTGCGTTTGGAGCAGGCAGCCGCGCCGCCCACGCCGCCGACACGCCGACGCAACCCTTTCTTTTTTGGCGGGCGTCAGGCGCCGTCCGAGCGCGATGGCGCCCAGCAGGAGCCGCTTGTTCCCGCACTCGAGTTGACCCCTGCGACGTTGCCGGCCCGCCCGGCCTACAGCCTCTCAGGGATTGGCGTCACCGGCGACGATCGCACCGCCGTGCTCACCGACGGCACGTCAGTCACGCTCGTCAAGGTTGGTGACGCGGTCGGTGGGTATCAAGTGCTGGATATCACCGACACGAGCGTGACGCTCGCCGCGTCGTCCGGTGAACGTCGGATTTTGCGACTGCGATAAAGACAGGATCGTTCGCCCATGCACTGCACGGTGACCGCCGCTCCCGCCGGAACAGCGACGCCAGACCCCGCCCTCCGCTACACCCACACCGCCCACGCGCTCTGAATCGCAGGTACCGCTCGAATTTCGTCCATCACCGCTTTCGACAGGGCCGTACGATTGGGGTCGTCCACCGTGACCACGCCAACAGCGCCGCTTCCGCCACGGCCCAAGGCAAAGTTCGCAATATTGATGACATGATGTCCGAGGATCGACCCGACCGCACCGATGACGCCGGGTTGATCATTGTTCACCATCAGCAGCATCGCGCCATCGAGCGGTGCGTCCACCTGCACGCCGTCGAGCAAGACTAACCGCGGCTCGCCCTGCACCACGGTGCCTTCGACCCAGCGCGCGCCGTCCTCCGTGTGCAGCTTGACCGACAGCAGGCTGGTGTAGCTCCGCGGCCGCGGACTATGCGACTCGCTGACATCGATACCGCGTTCGGTGGCAACGCTGCGCGCATTGACCGAGGTGATGGGCGAGGAGAGCACGGTTCGCAGCAGCCCTTCGAGGACCGAGCTGACAATCAAGGGATTCGACGCGCCGGCTAGCGCACCGTAGTAGCGGACGCTGACGCCTTCGATGCGCACCGCACCAAGTTGGCCGAGCAGGCAGCCGAGCTTGCGGGCGACTTCGACGAAGGGCTGGAGCTTCTGAAATTCATCGGCCGCCAGGGACGGGAAGTTGACGGCGTTGCGAATGACGCCGGTCTTCAGGAAGTCGCGCAGCGCAGACGCGGTTTCCACGCCGACCAACTCCTGGCCCTCGCGCGTTGACGCCGCAATGTGAGGAGTCGCGACGACCTGGGGCAACTTCTGCAGCCGGTGATCGTTGGTGGGCTCGTTCTGGAAGACGTCAAGCGCTGCGCCGCCAATCTGACCCGACTCGATCGCGTCGGCCAGGGCGCCCTCGTCTATCAGATCTCCCCGCGCGGTGTTGACGATGCGCAAGCCCCTTTTGCAGGCCGCGAAGCGCGCCGCATCGAAGATGTGCCGGGTTTCCGTCGTTGACGGCATGTGCAGCGACAGAAAATCGGCACGCCCGCACAGTTGCTCAAGTGAGACCAGTTCGATGCTCAAGTCGCGCGCTACGCTGGCGCTGATGAATGGGTCGTGTGCGATCACGTTCATCTCGAAGGCACGCGCCCGGCGCGCCACCTCCTGACCGATGCGGCCAAGTCCGGCCAAGCCGAGCGTTTTCCCGCGCACTTCTTCGCCGAGGAAGCTTTTCTTGTCCCACTTGCCCTGCTTCATGGATGCATCGGCGGCGGAGATTTTTCGGGCAAGTGCCAGCACCAGCGCCATCGACAATTCCGCAACGCTAATGCTGTTGGCGCCCGGCGCGTTCATGACGACGATGCCGCGCGCGCTCGCGGCATCGACATCCACGTTGTCGACACCAGTGCCGGCCCGCGCGATGGCGCGAAGTGTTGGCGCCGCGTGAATGAGGTCGGCGGTGACCTTGGTCGCACTACGCACGACGATGGCGTCGGCATCGGCCAGATCGATCGCGAGTTCGGCGGGTGAGCGGCCACTGCGCGCGTCGATCTCCCATCCTTCGGAACGGAGGAGGTCGACAGCAGAAGAAGGAAGGTCGTCGGCGACGAGAATTTTCATCAGGTGTATGATTCCACAGTTGTGCTGAGCCCAAGAAGACCCGCGCGTGGCGTGAAGGGATTGTGCTGCCGCCCACGACGCACCATGCAAGGTGCAAGTCGCTCATTTCCGCCAGAACCTCCGCGTAACCCCGCGTTCACCGGCTGTTTTCCACACGGTTTTCCACAGAATTTGTGGAACGTTGTCAAAGACGGTGAGGCGAACTGACCTAACGTCGGCGGAAGGGCAAACAGCCAAAGGCAAAATTAAAAAGGCAGAACTGCATGAATCGAAAAGTGACGGTCGTCGGCGGCGCAGGCAACGTTGGTGCCACGGTCGCGCGCGCCATTGCCCAGAAAGAACTTGCCGATGTCGTGATCGTGGACATCGCGGACACCAAGGCGGCGGGGGTGGCGCTCGACATTTACCAGTCGTGTCCGATCGAAGGGTCGGCGTCGAGGGTGATTGGCGTTGGCACGAAAGATTTTTCGGAGAGCGCGAACTCTGACGTCGTCGTCATCACATCGGGAGTGCCGCGCAAGCCAGGCATGAGCCGCGACGACCTGTTGTCGGTGAACTACAAGATCATGCAGGACGTTACTGCGGAGATCGTCAAGCACTCGCCGAATTGCATCATCGTCCCCGTCGCCAATCCCCTCGACGCGATGTCGCAGGCGGTGTTTCGTCTCAGCAAGTTCCCTCGCGAGCGCGTCATCGGCATGGCCGGTGTGCTCGACTCGGCGCGCATGCGCGCCTTCCTGGCGGAAGAACTTCAGGTGTCCCCGGCAGACATCTCCTGTTTTGTGCTCGGCGGACACGGCGACACCATGGTGCCGCTGGCGCGCTTCTCGACCGTGGCGGGCGTCCCGATTACGGAATTGTTGTCCGCGGAGCGGATCGAGGCGATCAGCGCACGCACGGCCAGCGGCGGCGCTGAAATCACCAAACTGGTGGGCACGAGCGCGTGGTACGCGCCGGGCGCGTCTGCCGCGGCGATGGTGGAGGCTATCCTCAAGGATTCGAGGCGCGTGATGCCCTGCTCGGTGTACCTGGAGGGTGAATACGGCATCAACAACCTCTTTGTCGGCGTGCCAGTCAAGCTCGGTGCGCGGGGCGTTGAACAAATCATTGAGATCAGTCTCACCGACGTGGAGCGCGCGGCGCTGCACAAGTCGGCCGCCTCGGTGAGAGAACTCGTGGACGTGATCAAAGTATGAAAATCCACGAGTATCAGGCGAAAGCCATTCTCGCTAGACACGGCGTGCCGGTCCCACACGGCGAGGTCGCGTTCTCGGCGCAGGAGGCCGGCGCGATCGCACGGCGTCTTGGCGGCGGGGTGGTCGTGGTCAAGGCACAGATTCATGCCGGCGGCCGCGGCAAGGCCGGAGGCGTCAAGGTGGTGAAGTCGTCGGATGAAGCCGAGAAGTTTGCCGGGAATTTGCTCGGCACAACGCTCGTCACCTACCAGACGGGCCCAACCGGCCAGGTGGTCGGCCGGCTGCTTGTCGAAGAAGGGCTGGCGATTGACCGCGAATTGTACCTGAGCATGGTGGTGGACCGGGCGTCACAGAAGATCGTGCTGATGGTCAGCGCCGAAGGTGGCGTGGACATCGAGGAGGTCGCTGCCCAGACGCCCGAGCGCATCCACAAGGAGTTCATCGACCCCGCCGTCGGCCTGCAGGGGTTTCAAGCACGCAAGCTGGCATTCGCCCTCGGCCTCCCCGGTGCGTCGGTGGGCAAGGCGACGAAAATGATGATGGCGCTGTACAACGCCTTCATCGCGACCGATTCGTCGCTGCTCGAGATCAATCCGCTCATCACCACCAAGAGCGGCGACCTGCTGGCGCTCGACGCGAAGATGAACTTCGACGATAACGCCCTCTATCGTCACGCCGACATCAAGGACCTGCGCGACCTCGCGGAGGAAGACCCGCTCGAGGTCGAAGCGTCGAAATACGCCCTGAACTACATCCGTCTCGATGGCAATATTGGCTGCATGGTCAATGGCGCGGGCCTGGCAATGGCGACGATGGACATCATTCAGTTGGCTGGCGGCACACCGGCGAACTTTCTCGACGTCGGAGGCGGGGCGAACGCGGAGCAGATTCGCAACGCCTTTAAGATCCTGATGTCGGACAAGAACGTCAAGGCGGTCCTCATCAACATCTTCGGCGGTATCCTGCGCTGCGACGTCCTGGCGCAGGGCGTCATTGCGGCGGTCAAGGAGCTCGGCGTTCCCGTCCCCATCGTCATTCGCATGAAGGGCACCAACGTCGAGGAAGGCAAGCGGATGCTTGCGGACAGCGGCTTGAACTTCGCCACCGCCGACACGATGAGCGAAGCCGCCGACAAGGTCGTCGCGCTAGCGGGGGGACGGTAATGGCGGTGTTACTCGACCAGAAGACACGCCTGATCGTGCAGGGATTAACGGGGCGCGAAGGCACGTTCCACGCCAAGGCCGCGCAGGCGTATCACACCAGTGTCGTCGGGGGTGTGACTCCGGGCAAGGGTGGTACGACGCACGAGGGCTGGCCAGTCTTCAATACCGTGGCTGATGCCGTCCGGGAGACTGGCGCCAACGCCTCGGTAATTTTCGTTCCCCCGCCGTTTGCGGCCGACGCCATCATGGAGGCGGCCGACGCCGGGGTCGAGCTGGTGGTCTGCATCACCGAGGGTATTCCGGTGGTGGACATGCTCGGTGTGATGACCTACCTACAGCAGCGGCCGACCACGCGTCTGATCGGCCCCAACTGCCCGGGCATTATTTCTCCGGGTAAAGGCAAAGCCGGCATCATTCCCGCGAACATCTGCCGCGAAGGCCGTATCGGCATCGTCTCGAAAAGCGGCACGCTGACCTATGAGGCCATCGACCAGACCACGCAGCGCGGCCTGGGTCAATCGACGTGCATCGGCATCGGCGGCGATCCACTGATCGGCACGATGTATATCGACGCGCTGAAGCTGTTTGCGGCCGACGACGAGACCGACGCGGTGATTATGATTGGCGAAATCGGGGGCGCTGCCGAGGAAGAAGCCGCGGAGTGGATTAAGACCAACTTCACAAAACCGCTGGTCGGTTTCATTGCCGGCCAGACCGCGCCGCCCGGACGCCGTATGGGCCATGCCGGCGCCATCATCGCGGGCGGGAAGGGCACGGCCGCAGAAAAAATGGCAGCGCTCACGTCCGCGGGCGTGCACGTTGTCAAGAGTCCAGCCGAAATGGGGCAGGCGTTGGTGGAAGCGTTGGGCAGGTAGGAACGACGGATCGCAGAAGCACTTGGCCGGTCTCGCGACGACGCGACGACCGGCCAAGTCAGTCGATGGCGTAATTACGGGCAGGTCGCCGAAATCATCTTCACGGATGAGACGTTCAGCTTCATGGCCTTCATGTCCTTGTCGGACATGGCTTTGTCTTGGGCCATCTTATCCATCTTTCCCATCTTCCCCATGTGCTCCATGTCCATCTTTGACATCGAGCCCATAACCTCGACCTTGTGACCCATGTGCGCCTTGAGGTTGGTGCCACCGACCAGCTCGTAGGACATCATGTGATCGCCGCTCATGCCCGGCTTCATCGAGTCTTTGTTCATCGAGTCTTTGTTCATCATGCCGCCGCCCATCATCATGGCGTTGGTCAGCATGAACTGGCCGGCATCCTTGCCGGCGGCGACGCAACCGGACACGGTCATCTGCCCGTCCTTCTGCATGGTCGCATTCTTGTCCATCTGATCTTTGGCCATCGTGCCGGACTGCGCGGACACCGCCGCACCAAGCCCGAACACGGTGGCCATACACATCGCCGTCAGTAGTTGATTTTTCATGTTTACCTATCTCACCTGAAATCCGAAATTGTGTCTGTGGCCGGCATAGTGACCAATGTCACCAGCACACCGTTGTATTCCCACCGCATAGAGCAACGCACAAATGAGTGTCCTCAAGATTACATCGTTTGGCGCAAATTTGCCGTCCCGAAACCATCATAAATTGTCACAACGGTAGAGCCTTAACCTCTGCTGCACCTCGCTGACCACCTCGACAGGCGATTCGCGCCTGTCGGTTC
>JACCSI010000110.1 GCA_013813075.1 Acidobacteriota bacterium
CCCGTCGCCTTCGTGGGCCGGCGTGCTGTCGACCGCGGGCGGCGTGGTGTTCACCGGCACCAACGAAGGCGACGCAGTTGCGGCGGATTCGCGCAGCGGTATAGAGTTGTGGCGCTACGCAGCGGGCGCGCCGATCTACGCCCCGCCAACCACCTACATGATTGACGGCCGTCAGTACGTGATCATGCCGTCGGGCTTGACGTTGACGGCCTTCGCGCTGCCCACGACGACGACCCGATGACACGGCACAGTGAATCCGCAGTGACCGTGCAACGGGCACGCCTCCATTCGGCCGGCACCAGCTCACGTGGCCTGCGAGTTAATCGATTTCGTCCAGGTCGAATCTGACTCGGGCGATTTCACGGTGGTCCACGCGGATGGCGAATTCGCGAACGCCCGGGCCCACCGCTTCGGCATCAAACACGCCCTCGACCACAGCGCCAAGCACCGGAAGCCGGTCACCCGGGTCGGACGAAGGCAGCGACAGCACCGGCTCTCGCAGCACACCAATCAACGCGCTCGCATTGCCATCGAGCGAGATGTCCACTCCGGGCACGGTGACGTAGTTGTTTTGCGGATGAAAGCGCAGCCGCGCGACCACTGAGACACGCCGTTTCCACGGACCCACCGCTTGTGTCGCCAGTGACACGCTGTACCCGAACATGCGGTCGCCTTTTCGCGCGCGCTCTTCCGCCATCAGCACCACGCGCCGGTACTCGGTGACCACTTCGACCTTCTCAATAGAGGCCGTGTCGAGGTGCCGAATATACGCGGCGTGAAACCGGGCGCGCTCGCTGTCTCGCGACCGCGCGATGCTCAGCGCCCGCTCGACGTCTTGCGGGGTGACGTCCAGATCGACGGCAGCCATCGGCACCACCAGCAGCACCACGACCAGCAGCACCACGCCGAGCACACTCGCGAGGGGTTGCACCTGCGGATCATACCGCCCAGCCGCACCACCTTCGTGCTAAATTCCGACCGGCATTTCCGACGACTATTGGGAGAGGACCCGCATGCATCTTCGCAACCTTGGCGCTCCGGCGCTCCAGTTCTGCCTGCTGGCCACCATGCTCGTGTCGGGCAACACCGCCGGAGGGCAGGAGCAGCCGCGAGCGGCAGCCCCAACCGACGCCTTTGCGGGACTGCAGTTCCGGAACATCGGCCCAGCGGCAATGGGCGGCCGCATCGACGATCTCGCGGTGCTGGAATCGAATCCGGCAATTTTCTACGTGGGTACTGCCACCGGCGGCCTGTGGAAGACCATGAACAATGGGACCACGTGGGAAGTGCTCTTCGATGACCTCGACGACGCAGTCTCGATCGGTGACATCGCGATCGCGCCAAACGACGCTAACACCGTGTGGGTGGGCACCGGGGAAAACAACAATCGTCAGAGTGGTTCCTGGGGTAACGGTGTCTATAAATCGGTTGACGGCGGTCAGACGTTTCGGCACATGGGCCTGCGCGACTCCAGGCACATCGCCCGCATCGTCCTCGACCCCGTGGACCACGATGTGGTGTACGTCGCGTCACTCGGCAGCCTGTGGGGGCCGGGTAAGGAACGCGGGGTGTACAAGTCGACCGATGGAGGACTGACCTGGGCGCAGATCCTCTTTGTCAACGACGACACAGGCGCCACGGAACTGGTTCAGGATCCTGCCAACAACAAGGTGCTGTACGCCGCGACCTATCAGCGCCGGCGTGCGCAGTGGGGCTTCAGCGGCGGCGGGCCCGGCAGCGCGATTCACAAGTCGAGCGACGCCGGTCGTACCTGGACCAGGCTGACCACCGGCATCCCCGAGGGTCCCCTCGGCCGTATCGGCATGGACATCTACCGGAAAAATTCCAATGTCATCTACGCGCGGATCGAGCACCCGACCGAGAGCGGCACGTATCGCTCCGACGACGCCGGATTGACGTGGCGGAAGATGTCCAGTGTCAACCCGCGCCCGATGTATTTCAGCCAGGTGCGGATCGACCCCACCAACGATTTGCGCATTTACGTGCTCGGCGTGCAGATTCACATCTCCGACGACGGAGGGAAGACGTTCATCGAAAACGGCGCGCTGCACTCCGACCATCACGCGATGTGGATCAACCCGGCGAATTCAAATCACATCATCGACGGCACCGACGGCGGCGTGGGCGTCAGCTACGACCGCGGCAAGAACTGGGAAGGGATCTACAACATGGATCTCGGCCAGTACTACCACGTTGGCTATGACATGGACTCTCCCTACAACTTGTGTGGCGGCCTGCAGGACAACTACACATGGTGCGGACCGAGCGCGGTGCGCAGCCGCAACGGCATCGTCAACGACGACTGGTATCAGATTCAGGGCGGCGACGGATTCGAGGCCGTCATCGACCCCAACGATTCCGACACCATCTACGCGGAGTCACAGGACGGCAACGTCGTGCGCGTGAATCGCCGCACCAACGAGCGCCAGACGATTCGGCCGCTGCCGGATCGTGGCGAGCCGAACCTGCGCTGGAACTGGAACACCCCGATCCACATTTCGCCGCACAGTTCGTCGACCATCTACGTCGGCGCCAACAAGGTCTTCAAGTCGACCGACCGCGGCCAGTCGTGGCAGGCCATCAGCGGTGAGCTCACCCAGAGCCTTGATCGGGAGTCGCTGTCGTTGATGGGACAGACCGCGAAGGATTTCAAGGTCGCCAAGAACGATGGCGTGCAGTCGTACGGCAATCTGGTCCAGCTGGTGGAGTCGCCCAAACAAGCTGGCGTCCTTTACGCCGGAGCCGACGACGGCAGCGTCAACATGACGCGCGACGGCGGCAAGACCTGGGCGAACCTCGACTCCCGTTTTCGCAACCTGCCCAAGGGCGCGTATGTGTCCGGACTCGTCGCGTCGGTCCACGACGCGAACACGGTGTACGTCGCGTTCGACAATCACATGAGTGACGATTACGACAATCACCTCTATGCCAGCGCTGACGGCGGCAACAATTTTCGATCAATCAGCGAAGGGTTGCCCAAAGGCCAGGTGGTGATGACGGTCGCGGAGGATCCGAAGAACGCCGCGGTGCTGTATGCGGGCACGGAGTTCGGGTTGTTCGTGTCGACGGACCGCGGGGGCAGCTGGAATCGCGTCCGCTCGGGTCTGCCCACTGTGCCGATTCACGAGATCGTGTTCCACCCCCGTGAGAACGACATGATTCTCGCGACCCACGGCCGCAGCCTCTGGATTCTCGACGACTCGACGCCGATTCGACAGGCGGGAGAGGCGATGCGCACCGACGCCTTCCTGTTCGACTTCGGCCGGCCGGCGATGCAGTTTAATCCGGCGAACGACCGGGGCTTCGTCACCGACAAGCCGTTCCGCGGCAAGAACCCCACGTTCGGTGCGCCGATCAGCTACTACCTGAAGGACGTGGCGCCTACCGCCAGCGTCAGCCTGCGCATTCGCGACGCGGCCGGCGACATCGTGCGCGAATTGCGCGCCAACGATTTGCAGAACCAGACCAACGCGGGCATCAATCGCGTGTATTGGGACCTGCGTTATCAGCCGCTTGTCGCCCAGGGCGGCACGCCGGCGGGGGGCGGTGGCGGTGGCGGCGGCTTTGGCGGCGGCGGGAACAACGGGCCCTTCGTGCTGCCGGGAGACTTTGGCGTCACCCTGGTGGTCGGTGGCAAAGACATCGCCACCAAGTCGCTCCGCGTGGTGGGTGACCGCCTCGCGCAGATGACTGATGCCGACCGCACGACGTGGCACAACACGGCGTTGTCGTTGCATCGGCTGCAGGAGCAGGCCAACGACGCCGCCGCCGCGGTCACCCAACTGGGCGAGCAGTTCCAATCGCTCGAGAGTGTGATGAAGACTGCGGCGAATGCGCCCGGCGAAGCCAAGACGGCGATCGAAGCCGCGGGCAAGCAATTGACTGAGCTGCGCCGGCGCCTGGGGGTCACCGTGCCGGGTCAGGCTGGAACCGGGGGTGGGGGCGGCGGCGCCGCTAACCAAAACGTTCGTGGCGCGATCGGTCAGACCAAGGGTCAGCTCATGAACGCCCACTCGCTGCCTAGCGATCAGCAGCAGCGGGCGCTGACGCAGGGGCGGGATGACCTGGCCCAGGTCATCATCGAAGTGAACAGCCTGATCGCAACGATGCCCAGCCTGTTCGACAAACTTGGCGCGGGCGGCGTGAAGCCTGCCGCACTGAAACCCTTGCGACCTGTCGGCTCACTCTAACCGGGCCAGTCTGCCCCAAACGCTGCCCCTTTCTCGACGGCTGCATTCACCCGGTGGTCGTCGAATCGGGGCCGCGCGCGATCGCCCGCGCAGTCCTGCGGCGTCTCTTCGCCTTCGTGGTCTTCCCGCTTCGCCGTGCCCGGCCAGTCAGGCTC
>JACCSI010000183.1 GCA_013813075.1 Acidobacteriota bacterium
CGAATCGTCCGGCCTGCGACCACACCTGCGCAAAGACCTCCTGCGTCACGTCCTCGGCTTCAGCGACATCTCGGACGATGCGGAGCGCGAGCGAATAGATGGCAGTGGAGTGGCGGTCGTACAACGCTTCGAGGCCCACGGCGTCGCCATTGATGATCCGCCTGATCGCCGGAGTGTCGAGATCGCTGACTACGGGCAAGACGATCAGCATAGCTCAGGTTCGCGCGAGCCTGCGTGCACCGGGGAATCCATTTCGGCGTCTTGATGCGTAGCTAACGGGAGGAAGGTCTTTATGAAACGTGCGATGTCAGCTTTATTAACAACCGGCGTGCTTGCGTGCGGCACTGTTGCAGACGCACAGGTGTGGACGGGTCCGTATGTGGGTGGCTCGGCTGGCGGCAGCCTGCAGCGGGAGGATGGCCGAGAGACGGTCGGGTTCGACACGAATCTCGACGGCAACTTCACTGACGAGGTGCGAACCATCGCTGGCGCCAACGCGTTCTCCACCGGTTTCTGCGGCGGCCTCGCGGTGAATGCGATGGCCAGCAGCGGTTGCACCGAGGACGAGAACGGCATCGACTTTGGCGGTCGCGTCGGGTACGACTGGCAGTTTGGCCGCCTCGTGGTCGGCGGAGTGGTCGACGCAGCGGCGATGGACGTCATCGACAGCGCGACCGCGTTCAGCACGACCCCGGCGTTTTACTCCTTCACTCGTGAGCTCAAGGTGACGACGGGCTTGCGCGGGCGCGTTGGTGTGGGAAGCGGCCGCGTGCTGCTCTACGGCACGGGCGGCGCGGCGTGGGGCAACGTCGAGGAAACCTTTACCACCAGCAATGCCGTGAACACGTTCACGAACACGCGAGACGGCAACGACTCCAGCGACAACAGCAACAACGTGTGGGGCTATCAGGCCGGCGGCGGCATTGAATATCGATTTGCCGGCAACTGGAGCCTCGCAGGCGAATATCTGTTCACAGACCTGGACAACCGAGAATCATCGACCGTCCGCGTGCAGGGACCTGCACCTGCGACCAATCCTTTTATTCTCGTCAACGCGTCCGGGACCGACATGCGACGCGCCGACACGCTGCAAGTACACGGCGTCCGCTTTGGCGTGAATTACCGGTTCTAAGAACAACTCCGCCGGGACGCGGGCAGGTCAAGACGTTCCGCGGCGCGGTGCCGCGGAAATGATGAACAGTGAACCGCGCGGATGGCGGCGTGAATTACGGTCGGAAGACGCCGAGCAGGTAGAGGACGAGAAGGATCAGGAGCACGGCGCCCAGCGAGATGCCGCCTCCGCGCGAACCCCCGAAATAGAAACCACCACCGCCGAACAACAACACCAGGACCACGATCACCAGAATTAGGTTCATGCGGAGTAACCCTAACTCATTTCCCTCTGCGGCCGACCTTTTCTGATGGTGGGTGTGCCAAAACCACACACTCACGAGAGCGCTCGAGGAGGCGGAGAACCCTCTAACCAACTGTGAAATAAGGCATTACAAACCACGAGCGTGTTGGTCTGCTGTTTGCTATGGCCGGGGTGGATGCGGGCCCGACCGCCGCCACCGTCCGCTCAATGTCCTCATTTCCTCCTCAGACCGGCGTCGTCGTTCTCGCGGCGATGTCCATCGCCACAGGAATGTTCTTCGCGACGGCGCGCGCGTTCCCTGCCCACCAGGCCGTTCAAGTCTTCGGCCTTGTCGTCGTTGCGATGCTCACATCACTGCTGCCGCGGCAGAAGTCAGCCATTGAGGACCGCCGAACACTGCCGCTGTCGTTCGTGGTCGCCTTCACGTCGCTGCTGCTACTTGGTCCGAATGTCGCGACGTTCGTCGCGGCAGCCGGGCCCTTCGCGCGATGGGTGATGGATTCCGAACGGCGACACAACTCCCGTCGAATGGTCGTCAACGTCGCCACCGTGATGACGGCAATACAGGTCGCAGGCCTAGTCCATCGCCTCTTCGGCGGCACGTCGGGGCATTTCGTGTGGCCGTGGCAGGCGTTCCCGCTTGCGGCGGCCGTCCTCGGATACTGCGTCGTCACTATCTCTGCCGAGGAAGTCCTGGTGCCGCTCTTGAAGAGACAGCCGATGCCACGGGCGTGGCCGGCCAGCCTTCTCCTCGCCGTGCCGGAGTGCGTTGTCGCTGCCAGCGTCGCCGTCGTGATTGTCGAGCTGATCGACCAGCGCAGATGGGACCTGTTGTTGGTGGCTGCAGTACCGGTGTGTCTGGCCTACCGAGGTCACTGGGCCTTCCTCAGTCGGTTCCAGGACGAGCAGCGACAGCACGAGATCATCGATTCTTTCGAAGAGGGCATGTGCGTGCTTGACAGTGACGGCCGCGTCACGCTGTGGAGCGACACCGCGGAACGCATCATCGGTTGTTCTCGAGAACGGGCGCTCGGTTGCTTACTGGTGGCGGCAGTGCCCGCGCTGCGCAAGAGTGAGCTGCCACGATCCATCAACGAGGTCTTGACGACTGGCAACCCTGGGAGCCTCGCGAATGTCGCACTGCCGTCGCCCACGGGTACCCGCATGGTGCAGGTCAAGATCCTTCCGGTCGTCGGTGGCGTGACACTGCTCTGGCAGGACGTGACCGAGCGACGACGCGCCGAACACGTGCTGAAACGCAACGAAGAGCGATTCGCGCTCGCGGCCGAGGGTGCTCACGACGGACTGTGGGAATGGGATGTCCGCGCGGAGGAGTTTTATTTCTCAGGCAGATGGCGGGCGCTTCTCGGGTTGCCCGCGACCCCTGGAGTGGGTCGCCCCGAAGACTGGATCGACCGTGTCCACGAAGATGATCGGGTTGCGCTGCAGGAAGCGATCGACGCGCATCTGACCGGAAAGACCGATCATCTCGTGCACGAGCACCGAATCCGACACGAAGACGGCACCTACCGGCCGGTTCTGTGTCGCGGGGTGGCGGTCAAAGGCCCCGGGCGGGGGGGGGCGCGAATCGCCGGATCGCTGAGGGACACGACCGACCGATCGATGGCAGAGGACGGGATGCATAACGGGTTCGTTGACTCGCTGACGGGTCTCAGCAACCGCGCGGTGTTCGTGCGGGGACTGGGCCGCCGGCTCGACGAGCGGAAGCAACGCCGCGGCGGCAGCACGTTTGCGGTGCTCTATCTCGACCTGGATCGGTTCAAGCTCGTGAACGACAGCCTCGGCCACCTTGTCGGGGACGAGTTATTGATCGCCGCGTCTCGGCGCCTCGAGACCTGCCTTCGTCCCGGAGATGCCCTGGCTCGATTGGGAGGGGACGAGTTCGCGATTCTGCTGGGCGGTTTAGGGGATGAACAGCAGGCGAACGCGATCGAGTTTCGCATTCATGCTGCGCTGAGCGCGCCGTTCTCCATTTGCGGCCGCGAAGTATTAACGACCGCCAGCATCGGCATCGCCTGCGGCCTGGCGCATTACACCAACGCGCACGAGATGATGCGCGACGCTGATACGGCCATGTATCACGCCAAGTCTCGGGGCAAGGCTCGCCACGAACTGTTCGATGCCGATATGCACGCGCGCGCGCGTGACCGGCTGGGTCTCGAGAGCGACTTGCGCCACGCCGTCAGCACCAACGACTTCGAAGTGCACTATCAGCC
>JACCSI010000191.1 GCA_013813075.1 Acidobacteriota bacterium
GAGTCATCGTCGAGCGCATGCGGCACGGACCGGCGGGAAGTTCAAGGACGAGATTCTGGCGGTACCGATTCCGCAAAAAAAGGGCGCGCCGACTCTCTTCGACCACGACGAGGCGGTTCGTCCCGAGACGACTGCCGAGACCCTGCGCGCGTTGAAGCCGGCCTTCAAAAAAGACGGCAGCGTGACTGCGGGCAATGCCCCGCCGGTCAACGACGGTGCCGCGGCACTTGTCGTCGTCGCTGCCGAGCGGGCACAGGCACTTGGCCTCACACCGATCGCTCGCATCGTCGCGCAGGCCACCAGCGGGTTGCAGCCAAAGATGTTGCTGATGACGCCCGTGGAAGCGACGCGCAAGGTGGTCAAGAAGGCGAACTGGAGGCTCGACGACGTCGACCTCTTCGAGCTGAACGAGGCGTTTGCCGTGCAGGCGGTTGCGGTCGGCAACGAGCTGGGTCTCGACCTGAGCAGGGTCAACGTCCACGGCGGCGCAGTGGCGCTCGGCCACGCCATCGGCGCCTCCGGCGCCAGGGTGCTGACGACCTTGCTGTATGCGCTGAAGGATCGGGGCAAGAAGCGCGGCATCGCCACCCTATGTCTTGGGGGCGGCAACGGCGTCGCGGTTGCGGTTGAAATGATCTGAGAACGTACGGAGCCACAGAGAACCAGAGTCACAGAGCGAACACCACAGGGATTCCTACGACAGGAATTTCTGTGTCGTGCTCTGGGCCTCTGGAACTCCGTGGCTCCTGTGCTCTATCTACTTGGCGGCGAGTTCCGCCTTCACACCCTTCATGCCGCCTAGTACTTCCTCGGCGGTCGCCTGATAGTTCGGCACAGACGCCGTCCACGTCCCCCAGGCCTTGGGCTCGATCTTGTCGCCGTTGTTGCCCAGGTTCTGCAGCCGTGCCTTGTCTTCGTCCGTGAGAAGCTGTCCCTTCAGCGGCTCCAGATCCTTCACGTCTTTGGCCTTGAGTCTAATCGCCTCGCCGACGCGCGTGCCGTAGTCGTCGTGCACCAGGAGCAGGTGCCACACCATCCGCTCTTGCACATCACGCTCGCACTGGCCGAGCAGGTCGCCCAGGTTCTTGACCAGGTCGTCGCGTTCCCACTGCTCGATGGTGCAATAGCGTGCCCGCGCCTGCACGTAGTCGTTGCGGCGCTCGAGCACGGTGTGGGTCAGCCGGCCGCGAATCTCGGGCGGGTTATTGGGCTTGCGCTCCGCTTCGACCAGACCGCTGTGGACGCTCGGCTCGTAGTTCACGTGCGGGTTCTGTCCCGGTGCAAGATCGACGCTGTACGCCATCTGTCCGCCACGCTGATTGGTGTGCACCGGTGCGTGCTTCGCCGAGTTCACGGGTAACTGCAGGTAGTTGGTGCCCACGCGGTGACGCTGCGTATCGGAGTAGGAGAACGTGCGGCCGATCAGCATCTTGTCATCGGAGAAATCGAGGCCGTCGACGAGCACGCCGGTGCCCATCGCGATCTGTTCGCTTTCGTTGTGGTGATCCTCGACGTTGCGATTGAGCGTCATCACGCCGAGATGGCGCAGTGGAAACTTGTCTTCCGGCCAGATCTTGGTGTCGTCGAGCGGATCCCACTCGAGCTCGGGATGGTCGGTGTCGTCGGTGATCTGCGCGTAGAAATCCCACTGCGGATAGTCCTTGCGGGCGATCGCGTCGAACAGATCCTTGGAGGCCGAACCGAGATCCTTGCCCTGCACCTTCTCGGCTTCTGCCGCGGTCAGGCTCGCCACGCCGCAGCGCGGATGCCAGTGATACTTCACCAGCACGGTGTCGCCGTTGGCGTTGACCATTTTGTAGGTGTTGACGCCAAACCCCTGTTGGTGCCGGTAAGACGCCGGGACGCCGCGCGGGCTGAACAGGTTGGTCAGCATGTGCATGGACTCGGGCGTCTGGCTCATGAAATCGAAAATGCGATTCGGCTCCTGACGGAACGTGACCGGATCCGGTTTCAACGAGTGAATGACGTCGGGAAACTTGATCGCGTCGCGAATGAAAAACACCGCCAAGTTGTTGCCGACCAGGTCCCAGTTGCCGTCTTCGGTGTAGAACTTGACGGCAAAGCCGCGCGGGTCGCGCGCCACCTCCGACGAGTCGCGTCCGCCGATGACGGTCGAGAAGCGGATGGCGAGCGGGGTCTTCTTGCCCTTCTCGGCGAAGATTTTGGCTCGTGTGTACTTGGCGGCGGGCTCGTCGCCGATCTTGCCGGTGGCTTCGAATTCGCCATAACAGACGAACCCTCGCGCGTGCACAACGCGCTCTGGAATGCGTTCACGATCGAAGTGTGTGATCTTTTCGAGAAAGTGATAGTTCTCGAGTGTGGCCGGGCCGCGGCTCCCGATCGTACGCTGTGACTGGTTGTTTTGAACGGGATGACCCTGCCGCGTTGTCAATGTGCGGTCATCGTCTTTTTTTGCCATGCGCCTCCCCGTAGTCGAATGATGATGAAGGTATCGAGCGTTCCTCAAACTATAGATCGACCGTCCGCTAGTGGCGAGCACGCACGTTCACGACCCGTTGTCCTTTGTGTCCTGGGATCTCGAGCGAAGGAAATACGTGACGCCGAGGATCGGCAGCAGGATAGCGACTTCGCGCAACATTGCCATCAGGTTGTGCTGGACGAAGTTCGGCAGCCAGTAGCGCCGTGAAATCGCCTCGAAGACGAACGCGTTGGCGAAATAAAACTCGCCGCTGAATGGCCACAGCGCCATCACCCCAAGCGGCGGAAAATCGTCGGACCCGAGCCAGTCGAACAGCACGTGGGTGCCGACCGCGAGCGCGCAGCCCACCGCAACGCGAGCCGACCGCCGCCACGCCAGCACTCCGACCGCGATGAATATCGCAAACCCGAGGCTGTGCGTTTCCATGTTGTGCCGGCCCCAGACGAAATCGAGGTCAGGCGCGCACGCCACCACCGCGAACAGCGTCAGCAGCGATCGGCCGGCGCGTGGCGCGCGATCGCTGCCGGTGTGCGGACCTTGCGGCGCCCGCGAGCCGGACAGGTTCCACGGCAGCGCCCATAAACCCACGATCAGTCCGCCGAGGGCGTGTCCGACGGGCGTAGGCACCTTCTCACCCTAACGGGTTCAAACGTCACAATTCAAGAGCTCCCGCCCGAACGCCGTGACTGCCGCCGCCGACTCGCTGTTGCGGTGGGACGCGGTGGCGTGGGCACTTTCTGCGTCGCCGGGCGCCATTGCGCAACCAACGTTTTGCGCCATGCCGGAAATGGGGGCGAAAGTGTGAAACGGCCGCAAGTTGTTGTAAATGCGGGCTTCGGAGACGATCTATTGCGCGGAATTACGCTTGACTTTCGCCTGGACCGTTTCTAGTATGGAACGGCGGTCGGGGCTATGTTGCCCACTCGCTCAAAGGACCAGTGCCATGGCAGCGGACGAACAAAAGGAACGGCTCAAAGCGCTCGAAGTCGCCGTCGGACAAATCGAGAAGCAGTTCGGTAAAGGCTCGATCATGCGGCTCGGCCAGCGCAACGCGATTGCCCCGACCGAAGCGATCTCGACCGGCTCCATCAGCATTGACTACGCGCTCGGCATCGGCGGCCTGCCGCGCGGCCGGGTGACAGAAATTTTCGGACCCGAGTCCTCTGGTAAGACCACCCTGGCCCTCCAGGTGATTGCCGAGGCGCAAAAGGCGGGTGGGATGGCGGCGTTTGTCGACGCGGAACATGCGCTCGACGCGGAGTACGCCAAAAAACTCGGCGTGCAAATCGACGACCTGCTGGTCTCACAGCCCGATAACGGAGAGCAAGCGCTCGAGATCGTCGAAGTGCTTATCCGGTCTGGCAGCGTCGACGTGGTGGTTGTGGACTCGGTCGCGGCGCTCGTGCCCCGTGCGGAAATCGAGGGCGAGATGGGCGAAGCACAGATGGGACTGCAGGCGCGGCTCATGTCGCAGGCACTGCGCAAGCTGACCGGCGCGATTTCGAAGTCCAAGACGGTGCTCATCTTCATCAACCAGCTGCGCGAGAAGATCGGGGTCATGTTCGGCAATCCGGAAACAACGACTGGCGGCCGCGCGCTCAAGTTCTACTCGTCGATTCGCATCGACATTCGACGGATTGCGGCGATCAAGGACGGTGACGTCGCGGTGGGTGGCCGAACACGCGTCAAGGTGGTCAAGAACAAGATGGCGCCGCCGTTTCGCGAGGCCGAATTCGACATCATGTATGGCGAGGGCATCTCACGCGAAGGGGACCTGCTCGACCTCGCGGTGGAGAAGAAAATCGTCGAGAAGAGCGGCGCGTGGTTCGCGTATGGGGGCGAGCGGCTCGGCCAGGGACGCGAGAACGTCAAGACATATTTGAAGGAACACCCCGAGCTGTGCAACGTCATCGACGAGCGCGTACGTCGCGAACTGGGCCTCACCAGAGAAGAGGCCGTCACGGCGTAATGCGTGATGCGTAGTACGGAGTCCTGAGTGACGCGTCCGGAGTGCTGGGTGCGCGTTGCCCGGCACTGCGCACGCCCGGTC
>JACCSI010000215.1 GCA_013813075.1 Acidobacteriota bacterium
AAGAACTACAAGGACGTCCAGGACTTCGAGTTCACGATTCAAGACGAGCGCCTGTTCATGCTGCAGACGCGCAGCGGCAAGCGGACCGGGTATGCGGCCGTGGTGATCGCGACCGACCTGGTGAAGGAAGGCCTGATCACGCCAGGGGAAGCGGTGTTGCTGGTCGATCCCGAATCGCTGTCGCAGTTGCTCGCCCCGGGATTCGATCCGAAAGAGTGGGCCAAGATTCCCACTGCGACCAAGGGTCTTCCGGCCTCGCCGGGCGCCGCGTCCGGTCATGTGGTCTTCACTGCAGACGCCGCGGTGCAGTGGTCGGACCGGAGCCAGCCCGTCATTCTGGTGCGACGCGAGACGGTGCCGGACGATATCCATGGCATGTGGGTGGCGCAGGGGGTGCTCACGGCCACCGGCGGCATGACGTCCCATGCGGCGGTCGTCGGGCGACAGATGGGGAAACCCTCGGTGGTCGGCGCCGGCGAGCTGAGGATCGATGAACACGCGAAAACCCTCCGGATCAAGGACCAGACCGTCAACGAGGGCGACTTCGTCTCCTTTGACGGATTGTCGGGCGAAGTCAAGATCGCTCGAGTACCGACGCAGCCGAGCGAGATTTTGCAGGTGCTGGCGGGCAAACTGAAGCCGAAGGACTCGCCGATCTATGAGCGCTTCAATACGCTGCTGATGTGGTCGGACAAGTTCCGGCGCATGGGTGTGCGCGCCAACGCCGACTTGCCGGACCAGGCCGAGCTCGCTTACGCCTTTGGCGCGCGGGGCATCGGGCTGTGCCGCACCGAGCACATGTTTTTTGGCGAAGGCCGCATTCCGATTGTTCAGCAGATGATTCTTGCGGACAACGAGGCCGACCGCCGCGCCGCACTCGCCAGGCTCCTGCCGCTGCAGCGCGACGACTTCTACGGCGTGTTCAAGGCGATGAAAGGCGAGCCGGTGACGATTCGCACGATCGATCCGCCGCTGCACGAATTCCTGCCCAGGCGCGAGGAGCTGATGGTGGAAATCGCCAAGCTCGAACTCACGAACGGGAGCGCCGCAACCATTGCCGACCGCAAGAAGCTGCTCGATCGCGTCGAGCAGTTGCACGAGTTCAACCCGATGCTCGGTCACCGTGGTGTACGGCTCGGGATTACCTACCCCGAGATAACCGAGATGCAGACGCGGGCGATTATGCAAGCCGCCTGTCAGTTGAACAAGGAAGGCCTCAAAATTGTTCCGGAGATCATGATTCCTCTCGTCGGCCTCGTCAAGGAACTCCGTGACCAGAAAACCATCGTCAATCGCGTCGCCCAGGAGGTGATGGCGGAGATGGGCGTCAAGATCAAGTATCTGGTCGGCACGATGATCGAAGTGCCGCGCGGCGCCATGACCGCGGACCAGATCGCGACCGAGGCGGAATTCTTCTCGTTCGGGACGAACGACCTGACGCAAATGACGTTCGGCTTCTCACGTGACGACATCGGCAAGTTCCTCCGTTCCTATCAGGACAAGAAGATTCTCGACAAGGATCCGTTCGCCACCATCGACGTCGAGGGGGTGGGGGCAGTCGTGCGTATCGGCGTCGAGAAGGGACGGCAGGCACGTCCGGGTCTCAAGGTGGGCATCTGCGGCGAACATGGCGGCGACCCGGCGTCGGTGCATTTCTTCGAGTCGGTCAAGCTGGATTACGTCAGCGCGTCGCCGTATCGCATTCCCGTGGCGCGGCTGGCCGCTGCGCAGGCGGCGATGTCGGTCAAGGTCGGGGATTGATCGTCTGCTACGTCCATCGAGAAGGCCGTACCAGCCGGGTCGAGGAAGTGGACGCCAGCTGGCTCAGGGCTGACAGCGGCGTGACGCTCTGGGTTGACGTCCCCCAACCGACAGCGACAGACGCAGAATATCTTCAGGCGGTGTTCAAGTTTCATCCGCTCGCGATCGAAGACGCGATGCAATCGACGCACTACCCCAAGATCGAGGCGTATGCATCGTATCTCTACGTCATCCTGCATGGCATTGATTTCAAGCAGGAAGAGCACGCGTTCGAGACGCTCGACATCGACTTTTTCGTCGGCCGTAACTATCTCGTCACCGTGCACGACGGGCGGCGCCGCAGCATCGCCGAGGTGCAGAGTTTATGCGGGCGCAACGACTTTGCGCTGGCCGAGGGGCCCGTGGCGCTCATGCACCGAATCATCGACACGATGGTCGACCATTACCGGCCCGAGGTTGACGAGCTCGAATCCTGGCTCGACGAAATCGAGGATCGGGTACTCACCGACAACCGCCCGGACCTGACCAAGGAGATATTGGGAGTCAAGCGCGATATTTCGTCGCTGCGGCGGGTCGTGATCCCGCAGCGCGACGTCATCGGCCGGCTCGCCCGTCGCGAGTTCGAACTGATCGGCCAAGAACACGCCTATCGGTTCAGGGACGTTTATGATCACCTCGTCCGCCTGGCCGACGAAGCGACGATGTTTCAGGATCGCGTGACCGGTATTCTCGACGCGCATCTGGCGTCCGTCTCCAATCAGC
>JACCSI010000236.1 GCA_013813075.1 Acidobacteriota bacterium
AGCAATGCGTGAGCTGTCGGGCGCCCACGAGTACGATGACACCCCGTCCTTCGCGTCGGTCAATTTCCAGGCCTCACCGCCGTCGGCACGCATCAAATACACCTGTGCTTTGGGTGCCTCGTCGCCACTTGCCGCGCCGCGTGCCGACACAAAACTGATGTGGCGCCCGTCGGGCGACCACTCGGGCTGCGAGTCGCCGCGTTCGCCATAGGTGATCTGTCGAGCCGGCCCACCTGCCACCGGCACCCGCCAGATGCGAGTGCGCGATTCCTGTCGGTCACGGTCGGTTTCCCACGCCCGTACCGTGTAAATCACATGCGCGCCATCAGGCGACAGCGCCGGAGATCCCACCGCCTTGAGGGCAAGTATGTCGTCGACGGTAACTGGACGCGTCGGACCCTGACCGGGTGCACCCGCCCCAGCACTCTGCGACGCGGGAGTCGAAACTGTTCCCGCCAGCGCCAGAACCACCACTGCCGCGAGGGTCCTCTTCATAGTGGGCCAAAGTATACTGAACCCTCCGTGTCCGAACACGTCACCCTGCCGCTCGATTACGCCGCAATCGAGCGGATTCTGCCCCACCGCTATCCGTTCCTGCTCGTCGACCGCGTCATCGAGTTCGAGCCTGACAAACGCATCGTCGGGGTGAAGAACGTGTCGATCAACGAGCGGTATCTGTCACCGGCGCGCAACGGCGGGAGGCCAGTGTTGCCCCCGACGATTCTGACGGAGGCGGTGGCCCAGGTCGGCGCGATCCTGATTCTTGCGAAGCCGGAGAACCGCGATCGACTCATCTACTTCATGGGTATCGAGAGGGTGCGCTACCGGGGCTCTGTCTATCCCGGCGATGTCGTGGAGATCGAAGCGCTCGTCAAGCGACTGCGCAGCCGCATGGGAGTGCTGACAGGCCACGCGCGCGTCCGCGGCAAAGTGGTAGCTCACGGTACCATGACGTTCGCCCTCGGCGGCGACCGTAGCGCCGGCCTGGCCGACCGCCGTAGCCTGGGCGAGGGTGGTTAGCTCGGGCGGTGATGACTCGCCTTCCTCGCATCAGCGACCTTGCGCCAGACACCGAAGGCTGGGGCTACTTTCTTTGCACCTACAAGGAGCTTCGGCCGATCCGGAGCGGTGAGATCCTGCTCTTCACGCTACAGGACGCGACAGCGCAAATCTCCGCCAAGCTGTTCGACGATATCGAACGCTTCAAGGACGAATTCGACGCGGGCGAATTCGTGCGCGTCGAAGCCCGCACCGCGACATTTCAGGGCCAGCAGCAGTTGAGCGTGACGCATGTTCGTCGAGTCAACCCGCCGCAGGACCGTCTGCAGGGGTTCCGCGAGGAAGACTGCGTGCTGTCGTCACCCCGGTCGGCCGACGCGATGTGGGAGGAGCTGCGCGGGCATCTCGAGGCGGTGCGCGATCCGCACATTCGTGTGCTGCTCAACCGCATTGCCGCCGATCACGAAACGGAGCTGCGTGAGTGGCCGGCCGCGCAAAGCATCCACCACGCGTATCGGGGTGGGCTGCTCGAGCACACATTGAAGATGGCGGAGATCGCGCGCTTCATGGCGCGGGCCTACGACGCGAATGAAGACATCGTGCTGGCCGGGGTGTTACTGCACGACGTTGGCAAGCTGCAGGAGCTTCGCTACGAACCCGGGGGCGCGGCCTACACGCGCGACGGCAACCTGATCGGCCACATCGGCCTCGGCCTGATCATGGTGCGGGAAGCCATTAACGGGATTTCCGGATTCCCGGGCGAGCTCCGCTCACAGGTTGAGCACCTCATCGTGTCGCATCACGGCACCCGCGACCACGGCTCGCCGGTCGAGCCACGCACCATTGAAGCGTTTATTCTGTCCGCTGTTGACGAGCTCGACACCCGGATGCACCAGGTGCGCCGCGCCATTCGCGAAGATATCGGGAGTGACGAGTTCACCGCGTGGCACAAGCGGCTAGGCCGCGTGTTCTACAAGGGCGGGACGTAGCGGTTCGACCTCCGTCCCCACGGCAACCTTTCTCCCGACCCCGATCCACTCCGGACTCAGCCCTGGTTGGCAGATGCGGTTTTCGACGACGGCCCGGACCTCCGTCCCCACGATCCGCGCGCGGTCCCAGGCGATGCGACGGGTTGCGCCGACGCCGACCGAACGACGGCCACTCCACCCAGGACCAGCGCGGCGGCGAAGACGACTCTCAGCGAGAACGGCTCGCTCAGGAACAGCGACCCCAGCACGACCGCGATGATCGGATTCACGTAGGCGTAGAGCGAGACGGTTGAGACCGGCAGATGCTTGAGCGCATACACGTAGGCCGAGTAGCCGATGATCGAGCCGAACAGCACCAGGTAAATCATTGCGCCGGCAGTCCGCGTGGTAAACACCAGCCGGCTCCATTCGCCGGTCGCACTGCCGATCGCGATCAACATCACGCCGCTCAGGATCATCTGCATCGCCGACGTCGCCAGCGGGGTCGTCTGTGTGGCATTGCGCTTCGTATACGACGTGCCGAGCGCCCAGCCCAAACACGCAATCTGCAGGGCTATCACCCCGTAGACAAACAGCCGTCCCTCCTGGCCACCTACGGTCAGCTCCGGCCACACGAGCACGATAATTCCCATGAATCCGATGACAAGCCCGATGAGTGTGCGCGCCGTCACGCGCTCCCCTTTCGGCAGCAGCGCTTCCACCAGGACTGTCCAGAACGGCACCATGGCCACGACCACGGCGGCGAGACCGCTCGCGACGTACTGTTCCGCCCACACCACACCGCCATTGCCAATGACCGCCATCAGGAAGCCCGCCAGCGCAATCGAACCCCAGGTGCGGGGATGCGGGAGTTTCTCGCCGAACAGCGGCAGCATCGCTGCGAGCAACACACCGGCCGTGCCCCAGCGCAGCCCCGCCAGCAAAGCCACAGGGACCGATTCGAGCGCGACGCGAATGGCGAAGTAGGTCGTGCCCCACACGAAACAGACCACAATCCACGCGACGTAGGCGAGCTTGCGCTCCCGCGCCGTGGCCACGACAGGGGTCATGACCGGTCCTTCCCTTCTGTACCGTTTCCCACCTCGGTGCTTCGAGGTCTGACGATCGGGATGCGTGACGTTTCTTTCACCGTCTCGAGCACGATGGTGGTGCGCGTTGATGTCACTCCCGGCACCGACGCGATCTGACGCCGCAGCATCTGGCCGAGGTGCTCGGCGTCCTTGGCGCGCACTTTCAGCAGGAAACAATCCTCCCCGGCCACATGATGAATCTCGAGCACTTCAGGAATCTGCGACAGGGCCCGTGCCGAGGGCTGGTCAACCCCGTACTCGTTGGTACGCACGGCAACAAACGCGAGCAGGGCGCGGTGGGCGACATGCGGGTCAATCGTGGCCACGTATCCGCGAATCGCCCCTCTGGCCTCGAGCTTGCGCATCCGCTCCAAAATGGCCGATGGCGCGAGGCCGACCGCTTTCGCGATGTCCGATTGCGTGATTCGGGCGTTCTCTTGAAGAAGCTCCAGAATCTGCCCGTCGAGTTCATCAATTATTCTGTCTGCAGCCAAGATACAGAATTATATGCTGTTTATTCTGTTTTGATGTTATGAATATTCCGAATTGTTGGCATGAATCAGACCATCTACCGTGGATGGACTGTCCTCGACACGGGGCGCCTGCTCTTACGGTAATGTCGTCCCTGCTGGGTCGACGCTGGTGTGGCGTCGCTGATCGACGTTCCCCACGGGGCGTGGACGGGTCTGAAG
>JACCSI010000238.1 GCA_013813075.1 Acidobacteriota bacterium
TATCAGTGTTCGTGAACCAGCGCCCGCGCACGAGCCGCGACCCCATCGCCTCGAATGCACCGGCGGACACGACCTGCCAGTCGCCTTTCGCATTGCGTCCGGCCGACTCTTCAAAGCCTTCGACGTCGAGACCGAAATCGCCAATCGTCGTGGCGAGTGGCAGCGCGCGAACCACGCCGGCGCGCTCGACGCCGGGCAGCGCGTTCACACGCTCCGTCAGCTGCTCATAGAACCGCACCACGCTCTCGGGCGTGTCGTATCTGGCCGCTGGTATCGACACGGTCATCGTGATGACGCGATCCGGATCGAAGCCGAGATCAATGTCACCAAGCGCCGCCAGGCTGCGGATCATGAGGCCGGCGCCAATCACGAGCACGACCGCCATGGCGACTTCCACGGCCACCAGCAGGCCGCGCCAACGCTGCCGCCGTCCGCCGACGGTGGCGTTCGCCCCCCCTTCTCGCAGCGACTCCACCAAGTTGAGGTGGAGCGTGCGCAAGGCCGGCGCGAGGCCAAACAGCAGCGTCGTCACGATCGCCAGCACCAGCGTGAAGGCAATGACCGTGGCATCGAGTGCGACCGGGGCGAGCGGTGGCAGACTGGTCGGATCGACCGCAACCAGCACCCGCAGTGCGCCGGCCGCGAGCGCCAGACCGACGACGGCCCCGAGGACCGCGAGCACGACGCTTTCGGTGAACAGTTGCCGCACTAAACGGTTGGGCGCGGCACCCATTGCCGTGCGGACGGCCATCTCGCGCAGTCGCGTGTCGCCGCGGACGAGCAGCAGATTGGCGACGTTGACGCAGGCGATGACCAGCAGAAAGCCAACGGCGCCCATCAACAGCCACATCGCCGGACGGACGTCGCCACGGATCTCCTCGTCGAGTCCCACGGCGAACGCCGAGAACTGCATGGCTTCCGGGTACGCCCCCTGTTCGGTGAGTCGCCGCGTAATTGCGCGGAGTTCCTCGGTTGCACTCGCCGCGCTTTGTCCGGGCGCCAGCACGGCGGCACCATGAAAGCCATGGCTGCCGCGATTGAGGTTTGTGGCGTCCACTTGCACCGGGCGCCAGAGCTGCGATGGCAGCGCGGCATCGACCGTGAAGTCCGTTGGCAGGCGGAAGCCGTCCGGCATGATGCCGATGACCTCCACGGGCACATCGTTCAACAGAATCTTGCGGCCGATAATCGACGGGTCGCCCGCAAATTGCGCCTGCCACAGCGGATATCCGACCACCGCGACGGGCGGGCCGTTCGGACGATCTTCCTCGTCGGTAAACATGCGACCGGCGAGGGGTCGGCTGCCCAGCACGTCCAAGGTGTTCGCACTGACGAAGCCGACGCCGAGCCGAACGGGTTCGCCAGCACCGGTGAGGTTCTGCTGACCAGTCGACCACATCGCAACCGACGTCATCGTCCTGGCGAGGGTGCGGTAGTCCACGACTTCCTGGCTCGAGAGCCACGTCTTGTCGAAGCTGACCCATCGGCTCCAGACCATCACGCGCTGCTCGGGCGCGTGGTACGGAAGCGGTGTCAGGAGCACTGCCTTGACGACGCTGAAGATGGCGCTGGTGGCGCCGATGCCCAGTGCCAAGGTGATCAGGGCCGCCACAGCAAACCCAGGGCTCTTCCACAAGCCGCGAATGGCGCCTTTGACATCCTGGCGAATGGCATCGGTCACAAACATTGAAACCTCCCGGTCGGCCAGTTAGACGGTTGCCACCGCGCCAAGGTTGCCGGGCGACGCGGTGTCGCCTTTTGTTGCAACCCGATCTGTGGAATCATCCGAGACGATGCCTCCTACGACTGATGTTCGGCTCTCTCAGCTCGTGCGGGCCCAGATCGCGCGTCCCTCGCCAATTCGCCAGATCATGAAAATGGCCGAGCGGCAGAACATCCTGGCGATGGGTCTGGCGCCCGAGGACGTCATCTCGTTTGGAGGCGGCTGGGTCAATCACCAGGCGCCCGATGCACTGCGACGCGCGTACGCGGAGATCGTCAATGACGAGGCGACCTTTCACAAGAGCGGTGCCTACACCGCGACGCTCGGCGACCGCGATTGCCGCGAGCAGCTGGCGCGGTTCGAGACGCACGTGTTCGGGGTGCCGCGTCTTGGCGCAGAGCATGTCGCGATTGGTGCCGGCAGCACTCAACTGACGCACGATGTGTTCCGCACGTTGCTCGATCCGGGCGACACCGTCATGCTGATGGACCCGACGTACGCGAATTACGAGGGTCAGCTCGCGTTTGCCGCACCGGATATCAACGTCGTGCGCCTGCGCCTCATGGATCCGCAAACCTGGTCGTACCTGCCCCGGGCCGATCCTGATCGCGTCATTGCCGACTTTCATCGCGCCTTCGACCAGCACCGGCCTCGACTGGTGCTGTTTGGCGCTCCGGACAATCCGACCAGCCAGGTGCTGCCGCAGTCGCTGGTCGAGGCCATGCGCGCCCGGACCGAGACAGCCGGCGCCTGGCTCGCGATTGACTTCGCGTATAAATGCCAGTTTTTTCAGACGCCGCCCGCGTACTACGGGTGGTCGCCCGCCGATTATCCGAACGTCATCGGCATCCACTCGAACTCCAAATGGGGACGCGGGCTTGGGCGGCGGCTAGGATGGATTATCGCTGTGCCACAGGTCATCGAAGCACTCGAGCGCGTCCAACAGTGCAGTTTGCTGTGCCCCGACACCCTTGCCCAAATGGCGATGGCGCGCTACGTGCCCGCCGCGATTGGTGATGGATCGTTGCGCCGCTATGTCGACGACACCAACGCGAAGTATCGTGAGGCGGCCCGCATCACGATTGCCGCCGTTGACGAACATCTCGGGCGACCGCGGCTCGAGCCGATGGGCGGGCTCTACACCGTCGTCGACGTCGGCACCGACGCCGATGCCTTTGTGCCGCGAGCTCTCCAGGCCACAGGTGTCCTGGTCGTTCCGGGGGGCGGATTCGGTCCCTCGCTCGCGCACGGCGTGCGTATCTCGTACGGTCCGCTGGTCATGACCCCGGAGAAGATCACCGAGGGCATCAGCCGGCTCGGACGATGGCTGCGGTCCAGTGCTTAGCGCCTACCTTGATTTCGCCATGGACGCCGCGTGGCAGGCCGGGCGGCAAACGCTGGCGCACTATCAGACGGGCGTGACGGTGGAACGAAAAATCGATCGGTCGGTCGTCACGGTCGCCGATCGAGAAGCCGAGCAGTTGATGCGGCGGCTGATCGCGTCCCACTATCCCGATCACGCCATCGTTGGCGAAGAGTTCGGTCACGACCCGCGGGTCGCATCGCACTGCTGGATCATTGACCCGATCGACGGTACCAACTCGTTCGTCCGCGGCGTCCCGTTCTACGGAGTGTTGATCGCGCTGGAAATCGATGGCGAACCAGTCGTTGGCGTGTCGTACTTCCCTGCGATCGATGAAATGGTCGCCGCGGCCCGTGGCCTGGGCTGTCGCTGGAACGGCCGCCGCGTGCAGGTATCCGCCGTGACCGAGTTCGCGGAAGCATGCGTCGCCTACACGGATGCAGGCGGCTTGAGCAAGCGACTCCACGACGAATGGGATCGGTTGCTGGCGGACACGGAACTGCAGCGTGGCTGGGGCGACTGTTACGGACACAGTCTGGTGGCCACGGGACGGGCCGATGTGATGCTCGACCCGAAAATGAATCCGTGGGATTGCGCCGCGCTGATTCCGATCCTGCAGGAAGCCGGCGGGCGATTTACCGATTGGCGGGGCGCCGCCATCACCACCGGTGGAGATGCCGTCAGTTCGAACGGCGTGCTACATCCGCAGATACTCGCGCGGCTTGCCACAGGTGCCGACGGTCGTGCGCCGGGATAACCAGCAGCACGGTGGCGAGCCGCATCTTCACTGACGGCACAATCGCATTGGGTCGCACGATGCGATTGACATCGATGTCCGCTGCCGCTCGGACGAGATCGCGATAGCGGTCGTGGGACATCTTGTACGCATCGACCAGACCGGCATGCGGAATCGTGGTGGGCGGTGGGGTCACGACGGCAATGGCCCTGGCCCTCATCTTCACAGGCGGCTCCATCGAGCGCACGAACCAGCGGCCGATGAGCGTCGGACGTAATCCGTTGAATGACATCGCGCCACGGGCGCGGGCGTTGGCGACAGCGTCGTGCCAGCCGCGCAGGTAGAACTCGTTCATCAGCGTGAGATGATTGATGCACTGAGCCACGCTCCAGGTGCCGGCGCGTCGTACCTGATTTACCGAGGATTCGTCGAGGGGTGCGACGAGCGCCTCTGCGTCCCGTTCACACGCCGCCACCGCATCGAGCAGCGCCTGCAACTCCGCGTGCACTGTGCTATCCCTTGTCGTACGGAATGCCGATGTAGTTCGAGTCCTGCTCGCCGCGCAAGACCAGCGTCGTGAACATGAACTGCATGTTGTAGCGGCTATCCGTGCCGCGCGAGACCAGCAACTGCTGCCGATTCTTGACGTGCCAGTCATACAGTTCCATGAACACGCCGATGCCGACGTCCATGAAGTCCGGGAACTTGAAGCTGGCGCGAAAGAACTGTTCCATGTAGACCCGCAGCTTCGGCACAAACCCATGGGACAGATTCGAGGTGAGATAGGCGTTGCGCAGAATTTGCTCGACGCCGACGATGGACCGGGCAATTTCGCGCTGACCGTCGCGGTCGGCCTGCTGTTCCTCGACCACCGCCGGACCCGCCGTCGACGCTGACGGTGACGCAACGAAGCTCCCCGCGACTCCGGCGGTGATCAGTTCACGGCGTGAAAGCATGTGACCCCCTGTGGCTGGCACCGACAGAATAGACGCAAACAACTTGAATTCGGCCGGGGTCGCTCACGCCACCGCCGAACAATCTGATCGGCTTGCGCCCCCGGTTCACCCGTGCGCGGTTCACCGGTGCGAACGCTCATCGCCGGTCATCATCGCTCCTGCATCCGGGCGGCACCGTCCCACAATCGGTCACCACGCGGCCGGCATTGTGCTTTTGCACGTGCCTAACCTTCACAAACGACAACAGTTACCGCGCGAGCAACTGTGGCACGACCTTAGCGTTGGGCCTTCCCATGTCGACGCTCTCTCAAGACGTGCGCTACGCCATCCGGACACTGACTCGCACTCCCGGGTTTTCGTTCATCGTCATCGTCACTCTTGGCTTGGGGATCGGTGCCAACACCGCAATCTTTTCGTTGATGGATCAGGTCCTCCTGCGTTTGCTGCCGGTCAAAAACCCGAGCGAACTGGTGCAGTTGGATGGACCCGGCCCCTTCAGCGGTCGGACGATAAATGACCGGACATTTTCGTATCCGATGTATGTGGATTTTCGCGATCGCAACGATGTCTTTACCGGCCTGGTGGGTCGCTTTGGCGCCAGCGCGACGCTGACGCAGCGCAATCAGGCCGAGCGCGTCGACGTCGAACTGCAGTCGGGCAACACGTTCGAGGTGCTGGGTGTCACGCCGGTCCTCGGCCGCGCGTTGACGCAAGACGATGACCGCGCGCCCGGCGCCCATCCGGTCGCCGTCATCAGCCACGATTACTGGCAGCGCCGCTTCGGCGGCTCGCCTGCGGTCATCAATCAGGTGGTCACGGTCAACAGCACGCAAATCACCATCGTCGGCGTCGCGCCGCGGGGCTACGCCGGCGTCGCCGCGACCCAATCGCCAGACCTTTTCATGCCGATGATGATGAAGGCGCAGATCACGCCGACGTGGAACGATCTGGACAACCGCCGCAGCCGGTGGGTGAACGTGGTCGGACGCTTGAAGCCCGGGATTGATGCCGACGCGGCCAAGGCCCGACTGGACGTGCTGTATCAGCAAGTCAACGAGTTGGAACTGAAGGAGGTGCCGGCGTTCGCGGCCGGATCGCAGAGCTTCCGCGATCGCTTTCGCGCCAAGAAGGTCATCTTGCATCCTGCCAGCCAGGGGCTCTCGGATCTCCGGCAGAGCGTGCAGACGCCGCTCTTCGTGTTGATGGCGATGGTCGGCCTGGTGTTGCTGATTGCCTGTGCCAACGTCGCGAACCTGCTTTTGAGCCGGGCCAGCGCGCGTCAAAGAGAAATCGCGGTCCGTCTCGCACTAGGCGCGGGACGCGCGCGCCTGATACGCCAGACGCTGACCGAAAGCCTCGTGCTGGCCGCGGCCGGCGGTGTCGTCGGCCTTGTCTGTTCGATCTGGGTCGGCGACTTCCTGCTTAGTGTGATGCCGTTTGAAAGCTTTACGCGATCGCTGTCCACCGCGCCAGATGTGCGAGTCGGGCTGTTCACCGCCGGCCTGGCGCTCACCACCGCGGTGCTGTTTGGCTTGATCCCCGCCTTGCAGGCGTCCAAGCCGGAGCTGAATCGCACCCTCAGGGAAGAGGCGGGCAACCTGGCGGGCGGCACGCGCCACGCGCGATTCCGTAAGGGGCTGGTGGTGGCACAGGTGGCGCTCTCGATGCTGCTGATCGCGGGCGCGGGCCTGTTTGCGCGAAGCCTGTACAACCTGAAGACGCTCGAGACCGGTTTCCGCGTCGACAATCTGGTGACATTCCGCGTCGACCCGTCGTTGAACGGCTACGACCAGACCCGCATCAAACGCTTCTACGATGGCTTGCTGCAGGACGTGCGTCAGATTCCAGGTGTGCAATCCGCGTCCATCGCGCAAGTCGCCGCTCTTACCGGCAGTGCCAGCAGCCGGACCATTCAGGTGCAGGGCTACACGCCCAAGCAGGACGAGAACATGAACCCGTGGACCAATGAGGTCGCTCCTGACTACTTCCGCACCATGGGGATGCCGCTGCTGATGGGGCGCGAGTTCACCGACCGCGACGTCGAGGGGGCGTCGCTAGTGGCGGTCGTCAACGAATCGTTCGTCAAACAATATTTCCCGAATCAGAACCCGCTCGGGCGGCGCTTCGGCTTTCGCGTCATGGACAACCCGGGCGCCGTCGAGATCGTCGGGGTCGTCAGGGACTCGTTCTATGCCGACATGCGACAGGGCACTACGGAAGAGAACGAGACGCCGCGCTTTGCGTACAGTCCATTCCAGCAAAGTGCCGAATTGAACGAGATGACGATTTACGTGCGCACGAGTGGCCACAGCATCGACGCCATCTCCGAGCAGTTGCGTATGGCCGTTCGCCGCGCCGATGCCGCGATGCCGGTGTTCGAGATGCAGTCGATGGGACAGACCGTGGACGAGTCGCTCTTCAACGAGCGGATGCTCGCCCTCCTGTCCGGAGCGTTCGGGCTGCTCGCAACCTTGTTGGCCGCGATCGGTCTGTACGGCGTGATGTCGTACACCGTGGCGCGTCGGACTCGGGAAATTGGCATTCGCATTGCGCTTGGCGCCGAACGCGGGACGGTGCTGTGGCTGGTGCTCCGCGAAGTCGCGTTCCTTACTGTCATCGGCATTGCGGTCGGTGTGCCGGGGGCGCTCGGCCTCAGCCAATTCGTCCGCTCGCAGCTCTTTGGCATTGAACCGTCCGATCCGCTGACGCTGACCGTTGCCGCAGCGACTCTCGCGGTCGTCGGGTTGATCGCAGGATACATTCCCGCGCGACGCGCAGCCGGGGTGCAGCCGGTGAGGGCGCTGAGGTACGAATAAGCAGCGCCTGAGGCAGAATGTCGACATGCGTTGCCTTAGGATTTCTGGTCGCGTGGCGGCTCTGTTGGTGTTGTGCCCGGTCTTAGCTCTGGCTCAGACGGCAACGCCTGGCCCTGGAATTCCACTCGCGGTCGCCGAGACTCGGGCGGCCCGCATTGGCGACCTGCGCTACGACCTGCGCCTCGCGGTGCCTGCCTTGGTCACGGTGCCGATCGAGGGCACCAACACGATCACCTTTGACCTGTCCGCGGCCACCGAGCCGCTGGTGATCGACTTTGCGACCAGTCGCGACCACGTCACGCGCGTCACCGCTAACGGGCGGGCCAGCGCGTTCACGTGGATTCATGGCCATATCGTCGTCCCCGCGACCGCCCTGCGAGCCGGCCGGAACACCATCGCGATCGCGTTCCGGGCGGGCGACGCGTCGCTCAACCGCAATGCCGACTTCCTGTACGCGTTGTTCGTCCCGGCGCGCGCGCATCTTGCGGTGCCGGTGTTCGATCAGCCCGATCTCAAAGCGCGCTGGTCCCTGACGCTGACGGCGCCGTCCCACTGGCAGATGGTCAGCAACGGCGCCGAGATCGAACGCAAGGTCTCCGCGTCCAGTGCGACGGTGCGATTCGCGGACACTGAACCGTTGTCCACGTATCTGTTCTCGTTTGTCGTTGGCGACTTCAAGGTCGAAACGGCCGCGCGCAACGGTCGGACCATGCGCATGTTTCACCGGGAGACCGACGCGAAAAAGGTCGCGCGCAACCGCGACGCTATTTTCGATTTGCACGCGCGTGCCATCGAGTACATGGAGCGCTACACGAATATTCCATACGCGTTCGGCAAGTTCGATTTCGTAGCGATCCCGGCCTTTCAGTTTGGCGGCATGGAGCACGCAGGCAAGATTCTGTACAACGCCTCCGGGCTGCTGCTCGACGAATCGGCCACGCAAAACGCCCACCTGGGCCGGGCGTCGGTAATCGCTCACGAGACGGCCCACATGTGGTTTGGCGATCTCGTCACCATGCGGTGGTTCAATGATGTGTGGATGAAAGAGGTCTTCGCCAACTTCATGGCGGCGAAGATCGTCAACCCGTCGTTCCCCGAGGTCAATCACGATCTGCGATTTCTGCTGTCGCACTACCCCGCCGCCTACGAGGTCGACAGAACACCCGGCGCCAATGCGATTCGGCAGCCACTGGCCAACCTGAACGAAGCGGGAAGTCTCTACGGCGCCATCATTTATCAGAAGGCCCCCGTTGTGATGCGTCACCTCGAGAGCCTGATCGGCGAAGAGGTCTTTCGCGATGGCCTCCGCGTGTATCTGAAGAACAACGCGTTTGGCAACGCGACCTGGGCCGACCTGATTTCGATTCTCGATCAGCGGACGCCGACGGACCTCGCCACTTGGAGCAGGGTGTGGGTCGAGACACCGGGGCGGCCGACCATCACGACGACCCTCGAGCTCGACGGCGACAAGATTACCCGACTGGCATTTCACCAGGCCACCGAACACGCGCAGCAGCTGCGCATCGTTCTTGGCTATGCCGACAAGGTCGTGCCGCTGACCGCGACCGTTGAGGGGTCGCGCGTCGATGTGCCGCGGGTGATCGGCATGGCGGCGCCTCTCTACGTTCTTCCGAATGGCGGCGGTTGGGCCTACGGAGGGTTCAAGCTCGACCCGCGCTCGCGCGACTACCTTTCGCGGTCGCTACCTGATCTGCCCGACCCGCTGACGCGGGGCGCCGCGTGGGTCACGATGTGGGACGCGCTGCTCGAACATGAAGTGCCAGCCACGCAGTTTGTCGATCTGGCGATGGCGGCTCTGCCTCGCGAAACGGATGAGCAGCTCACCGGACGCGTGCTCGGATACCTCAGCGGCGCGTGGTGGCGATTCCTGCCGGTCACCGAACGCCATGCGCGCGTGGACCAACTCGAGGCGCTGCTCCGACAAGGTCTGGTCACTGCAAAAACCGCCGGCCAGAAGGCGCAATGGTTTGGCGCACTGCGCAATGTATCGGCCACTCCGCCCACGACCGCGTGGCTGCGCCGTGTCTGGGAGCAGACCGAAACCATCGATGGCCTGCCGTTGGCAGAAGCCGACTACATCAACCTGGCGCTGGAACTCGCCGTGCGCGAGATACACGGGTGGCGCGATGTTCTGACGACGCAATTCGGCCGGATCGAGAATCCCGACCGCAAGGCACGCTTCGAGTTCGTCATGCCGGCGTTGTCATCCGACCCGACCGAACGCGAGCGCTGGTTCCTGGCGCTGGCCGACGTCAACAACCGACGACGCGAGCCGTGGGTGCTCGAGGGCCTCAACTACCTCCACCACCCGCTGCGGGCTGCGGCGTCAGCCCGATACGTGGCGCCAAGTCTCAACTTGTTGTGGGAGATTCAGAAGACGGGGGATATTTTTTTCCCGACGCGGTGGATGAACGCGACCTTGTCGGGGCACACCGCACCAGAAGTCGCCGCAACGGTGCGCAACTTTCTCGCAACGCTTCCGGGCGGCTATCCGCCGCGACTGACGAACATCATCCTGCAGACGGCCGACGATCTGTTCCGGGTCGCGGAGGCACCAGGCGGGGAGAGCGCGGGCTTCAGCGCCGGCGGTGGAGCGGGGCCCTCTGCGCAAACGAGCGGACTCGAGAACATCACCATCCGTGCCGCCCGAGTCATCGATGGGCGGGGCCAGGTCGGCGCCGACCAAACAGTGACCGTGCGGGGATCAAAGATCGCACGCGTCGGCGG
>JACCSI010000254.1 GCA_013813075.1 Acidobacteriota bacterium
ACATTGCGCTGGGCTTCGACTCCCTGCACGAATACGAGCGCGCGTCTCCCTACTTTGGCGCCATTGTCGGACGCTACGCCAACCGCCTGGCGCATGGCCGATTCCGCGTCGACCAGGTGACCCACCAGGTCGCCACAAACGAGGGCGCTCACCATCTGCATGGCGGCCGACGAGGGTTCGACAAACGGATGTGGGAGGCGCAGGTCCGTGAAACCGACGACGGCACTGCCGTGGTGTTTTCTCGCGTCAGCGTCGCCGGGGAAGAGGGCTATCCCGGAACGTTAGCCGTCCGGGTGATGTACACGGTCAGTGCGCATCAGGTTCGCATCGAGTACCGCGCGACGACCAGTGCGCCAACCATCGTCAACCTGACCCAGCACACCTATTTCGATCTCTCGGCCGGCGTATCCGCGACCATCGACGATCACATTTTGATGATTGCCGGGAAGCGCTTCACCGCCGTGGACGGCGAGTTGATTCCCACGGCGGAGATAGCGCCGGTGGCGGGCACGCCGCTCGATTTCCGCACCCCGCAGCGCATCGGTGCGCGCATTGGCGCCGACGATCCCCAGTTGCGTCACGGCGGGGGGTACGACCACAACTGGGTGTTAGACGACCTCGCTGGCGGTGCGCCCGCCGCGACCGTGTTCGACCAACAGTCCGGCAGGACGCTGACCATTCATACCACCGAGCCCGGGTTGCAGTTTTATTCGGGCAATCGGTTGAGCGTGTCACGCGGCAAATCGGGCCGGGCCTATCCCCGGCGCAGCGGGTTTTGCCTCGAGACGCAGCACTTTCCGGATTCTCCGTCACATCCGCATTTCCCTTCGACGGTCCTTCGCCCGGGGCAGACTTTCCGCTCGCAGACGACTTGGACCTTTGGCTGCCAATGATGCCCACTCGCTGCCGCTGGTCCCGCTGCTCATGATTCCCAACTATTCATCCGAGGCACTCGACGCGATGGGGCGCGCCTACCCGCGCCCGCAATTGCGCCGCAAGGAATGGATTTCACTCAATGGCGAGTGGGACTTCGCACTCGATCGTGACGGCGCCTGCGCCGGCCCTGACGCCGTAGTCTGGGACGGCCGCATCAAGGTGCCGTTCGCGCCCGAAACGCCCGCCAGCGGCATCGGAGCCATTGGCTTCTTCAAGGCCTGTTGGTACCGTCGCCGCACCGAGCTCCCCCCGCTCGATGCCAATCATCGACGTCTGCTGCACTTCGGTGCCATCGACTATCGCGCCACGGTCTGGGTCGATGGCATCTTGTGCGGCGAGCACGAGGGTGGCTACACGCCGTTCACCATTGACATGACCTCCCTGGCCAGCTGCGACTGTGAGATCGTCGTCCTCGCCGAGGACGATCCGCACGACTTAGCCAAGCCGCGCGGCAAACAAGACTGGCAGGTTGAACCCCATTCCATCTGGTATCCGCGAACGTCCGGGATCTGGCAGACGGCGTGGATTGAAGATGTGCCCTCGACCTGGATCGGGCGCGTCGCCTACACCCCCGACCTCGCCCGATGGGAACTTGGCCTCGAAGTCTGGCTTGCTGGGGAAAGCCGCGATGGCCTCCGTCTCTACGCGACGCTCACGAGCGGCGGCAAAGTGCTGGCCGCGGACAAATATCTGGTCGTCAAGGGCGAGGTGCATCGCCGCATTGCCCTGTCCGATCCCGGGATCGACGATTCGCGAAACGAGCTGTTGTGGAGTCCGCATGCGCCGACGTTGATTGACGTCCAGCTCGCGTTGCGCGATGAAAACGGTGAGCTCACCGACGAGGTCCGTTCGTACGCCGCGCTGCGCAGTGCCACCGTGCAAGGCGACCGTTTTCTCCTCAATAGCCGGCCGTACCTGCTGCGCATGGTGCTCGATCAGGGGTATTGGCCCGACACTGGTCTCACCGCGCCCAACGATGAGGCCCTTCGCCGCGATGTCGAACTGGCCAAGGCGATGGGCTTCAACGGCGCTCGCAAGCACCAGAAAATCGAAGACCCGCGGTATCTGTATTGGTGCGACACTCTCGGCCTTGTCGTTTGGGGAGAAATGCCAAGCGCGTATCGGTTTACGCGCGACTCGGTCGAACGGCTCTCGCGCGAATGGATGGCGGCGATCGCTCGGGATTACAGCCACCCGTGCATCGTTGCCTGGGTACCGATCAACGAGTCCTGGGGCGTGCCCAACCTGCCCGACAATCCACGCGAACGTCACTACGTACAGGCGCTGTATCACCTGACCAAAACGCTGGATCCGACCCGCCCGGTTATTGGCAACGACGGCTGGGAGAGTGTTGCCACCGACATTATCGGCATCCACGATTACGACGATCAGCCGGACCGGTTGCGCCGGCGGTATCGTGCCGACGAAGTCCTGCCGAGGCTCTTCAAGCGCGAGCGGCCGGGCGGACGCCTGCTGGTGCTCGCCGGGACGCAGCACGCAGAGCTGCCGTTGATGCTGACCGAATTCGGCGGGATTGCGCTGGCGCGAACCGCGGGGCAGGGAGGGTGGGGCTACGCCGTGTCGGCGACGCCGGCAGAGTTCGCCGAGAGATTCGCGAAGCTCCTCGATGTCGTTCGCGAGCTCGGCATCCTGTCCGGCTTCTGTTACACCCAGTTTGCCGACACGTATCAAGAGGCCAACGGCCTGGTGTATGCCGACCGCACGCCGAAAATCCCGCTGCTGCAAATTGCTGCCGCGATTGCGGGACCGGTGGTGGCGCGTCATGACGGACTCGAACAAATAGAGGGGCAGTCGGTCGTCGACGCCGAACAGCCATGATGCACAAACGTGCGCTGACCAAGCCGGATGGCCGAGCCCTGACGCTTTACGCGCGCGCGCCGGTCGAGGGCGAGTTCGTGGCGCCCTCTCCCAGTGCGACGCCGCATGCGCCCAACCCCCATCTGCGCTGGCATCCGCTCCGCGCGGAATGGGTGGCCTATGCCGGCCATCGGCAGAATCGCACCTTTCTGCCGCCGGCGGAGTACAACCCTCTCGCGCCGACCACCGACCCGGCGCATCCCACCGAGGTCCCTCCCGGAGGGTGGGATGTCGCGGTCTTCGACAATCTGTTTCCGACGTTCGCGAGCAGCGCGCAGGACCCGCCGCACCTGGCGATCCCGACCGCGCCCGGGCTCGGCGCCTGCGAGGTCGTCGTTTTCACCCAGGACGCCGACGCGTCGTTGGGCCGACTGCCGTTATGGCACATCGAGTTGCTCATCGATGTCTGGGCCGACCGGTATTCCGAACTGGGCGGCCGCCACGACATCAAGTACGTATTTCCGTTCGAGAATCGTGGCGTGGAGGTCGGCGTCACGTTGCATCACCCGCACGGCCAGATCTACGCGTATCCGTTTGTACCGCCGATTCCGGCGCGCGCCCTTGAACAACAGCGGCTGTATTACGACCAGCATGGGACTGGTCTGCTCGAGCAGATGGTCGCGCAGGAAGTGTCCGCGCGAACGCGATTGCTGTACCACGGACCACACGTCGCCGCGTTCATCCCAATTTGTGCGCGCTACGCCTACGAGGTGTGGATCGCGCCGCATCGGGGCGCACCGTCGATGGCGGCGATGAGCGCCGAGGAACGGGGCGACTTCGCGCGAGCGCTCAAGACGGTCCTGCTGAAACTCGACGGCATGTGGCAGCGGCCGATGCCGTACATCATGGCGTTTCAACAAGCGCCGACCGACGGCGATGCTCACCCCGAGGCGCACGTGCACGCGCAGATTTATCCGGCGCTGCGCATGCCTGATCGGCTGAAGTATCTCGCAGGTAGCGAGATTGGCGCGGGGGTCTTCACCGCCGACACGCTGCCCGAAAGCGCCGTCACGCAACTCCAGGCGATCACGGTCTCCGTCGATGCGTGACGTGACGGCGGATGCACCGGGCCGTGTCAATCTGATCGGCGAGCACACCGACTATCACCAGGGCTTTGTCCTGCCAACCGTGATCCCGCAGCGCACTCGCGTGCGCATGTCGGCTCGCGACGATCGCCGTGTGCGCGCGACCAGCCGCGAGACCGGCAACACCGTGGTGGAGTTCGTCATCGGTGCGGAAGCCGTGACCGATACCTGGGTCGATTATGTGCAAGGCGTCACTCACGCGCTGCGCTCAGTGACAACGGCATTGCCGGGTTTCGACGTCGCGATCGAATCGGACGTGCCGCTCGGCAGCGGCTTGTCGTCGAGCGCCGCGCTGGCCGTCAGCCTGCTGCGCGCGTTGCGGGATCTCTACTCGCTCTCCTATGACGATGTGGAGCTGGCGCGCATTGCCCAGCGAGTCGAGACGGAGTTCGTGGGCGCACCCATCGGCATCATGGATCAAATGGCGTGCAGCCTGGCGCGCGACGGCGAAGCGCTGTTTCTTGATACGCGGTCGCTGTCCTATCAACGCGTGGTGCTGCCGCCGGGCGCGGAACTGGTCGTGATAAACTCCGGGGTTCGGCATCAACACGCCGGTGGCGAGTACGCCACCCGGCGGCGCGAATCATTCGAGGCCGCAGCGCGGCTCGACGTCGAGTGGCTCCGCGACGTGTCCGTCACGCAACTCCATTTGCTTGACGCGTTACCAGATCCACTCGACCGCCGTGCACGCCATATCGTCACCGAGAATCAGCGCGTGCACGACACCGTGGCCGCATTTGCCGCCGCCGATCTCGAGCGTGTCGGCACCTTGTTCGATGCGTCGCATCGCTCGATGCGCGACGATTACGAAACGTCCACGCCCGAGATTGACAGCCTCGTCAATTTGGGCCGGAACGATCCTGACGTGTTTGGCGCGCGGTTAACTGGCGGCGGCTTTGGCGGCTCAGTGGTGATGCTGGTTCGGGCCGACATGGGTAACGAAATAGCCACTCGCATCCTCGCCGGCTACCACGCGCGCTCGAATCAGCGCGGATCGGTCCTGATCCCGGAGCGGTAGCGAGATTGCGGGAGCGGTACAATTATTGATTATCGCCGTGGCATGACCCCCGTTCGTTCATACGCCGAGCTTGATCGTGTCCGCAAATCTCCTGACGTCATTTGTTTTTCGCACCTGCGCTGGGACTTCGTGTTCCAGCGGCCGCAGCACCTACTGACGCGATGCGCTCGCGAGCGGCGTGTGTACTACATAGAAGAGCCACTCTTCGAAGACGCTATCCTTCCGAGGCTCGAAACACGGCTGCGCGGCAGTGTCAAGGTCATCGTCCCGCATCTGCCGGCCGGCGCCGCCGACCCCGACGCGATGCAGCGGGCACTGGTCAACGACCTGATTGCCACCGAGGACATCGGCGACTACCTGTTGTGGTACTACACGCCGATGGCGTTGTCGTTTAGCGATCATCTGGCGCCCGCCGCCGTCGTCTACGACTGTATGGACGAACTGTCGGCGTTTAAAGGCGCGTCAAGTTTGCTGAAGCAACGCGAAGCTGCCTTACTGCGGACGGCCTCACTGGTCTTGACCGGTGGACAGTCCTTGTATGAGGCCAAGCGCGCCCAACACCACAACATTCATCCATTCCCGAGCAGCGTTGACGTCAAGCACTTCGCGCAGGCACGCTCGATCAAGTTCGAGCCGGACGACCAGGCGGCCATTCCGCATCCGCGGCTTGGCTTTTTCGGCGTGATCGACGAGCGCATGGACCTTGATCTGCTGCGCGGTGTCGCCGAGGCGCGGCCAGACTGGCACATAGTGATGCTTGGCCCCGTCGTTAAAATCGATCCGGAAACCCTGCCGGCGTTGCCGAACATTCACTATCTGGGTGCAAAGAAGTACGAAGAACTGCCGGGTTACATCGCAGGCTGGGACGTCGCCCTGATGACGTTCGCGCTCAACGAGGCGACGCGGTTCATCAGCCCGACCAAGACGCCCGAGTACATGGCGGCTGGTAAGCCGGTCGTGTCCACCTCGATTCGAGACGTGGTGCGGCCGTACGGCCAACAGGGCCTTGTGCGAATTGCGGATGATGTCCCCGGGTTTGTGAGTGCGTGCGAAGCCGCGATAGCTGAAGATTCCTCGGCGCGCATTACCCGAGCCGACGCGTTCCTGCGGCAGATGTCGTGGGACCGGACGTGGACTCGCATTCAAATTCTGGTGGACGCGGCGCTGGCTCCGTCAGCGTCCGCGGCTTCCGACTCTGTCGCCGCGGCGGTCTAGCGCGCGGTTTCTTTCATACCTCGGGGCTCGAGATGTTTGACTACTTAATCGTCGGCGC
>JACCSI010000311.1 GCA_013813075.1 Acidobacteriota bacterium
CGTTTAGGCGGCGCTCAAGCAGCCAACGGTTGCGCTACACCATCTGCCGATCTGATGCTCCACGCTATCCCAAGGTTCGCACTGTTCCACGTGGAACTTGAACAGGAAGCGGTTTGAGCGTAGACTCCCTGACACGTACCATTTGTTTTTTAGGTCTAATAACAGAAAATAATGTTACCTCCGGAGTTTGCAGATTCCTCGCAAGCCGCCCCACGTCCTAAGTCGTTTCCTGGCAAGGTGATAACCGTCACCAACCAGAAAGGCGGCGTCGGCAAGACCACCACCGCCGTCAACCTCGCAGCAGCGTTGGCAATGGCTGGTCACCAGACGCTGGTTGTCGACATCGATCCTCAAGGCAACGCCACCAGCGGCCTTGGGCTCAAAGGTCAATCTGCCACCGGCGGAACGATTTATCAGGCCCTCACCAGCGACGCCCCCGACGGCAAGGATTTCATTCTTCAGACGAGCACAGAGAACCTGAGTGTTGTCCCGGCGACGCGCGATCTCACGGGCGCCGAGATCGAGCTCATCTCGTTGACCGACCGCGAACGCCGCCTGCGCACATTCCTCGGCCCTCTCCGTGCCCGCTTTCGCTTCATCGTCGTCGACTGTCCACCGTCACTCGGACTGCTGACCCTGAACGCGCTTGTCGCCGCTGACAGCGTGTTGATCCCGCTGCACTGTGAGTATTTCGCTCTAGAAGGTCTCGCGGATTTGGTGGCGACCTTGCGCCGTGTGCGGGTGTCGCTCAACCCGACGCTCGACATCGAAGGGGTACTGCTGACGATGAGCGACGAGCGCACGAATCTTGGGCAACAGGTGGCCCGCGACGTCCGCGAATTTTTCAAGAAGAAGGTGTATCGCACCGTCATTCCGCGCAATGTGAGGTTGGCGGAGGCGCCCAGCCACGGCTTGCCGGCCGTCGCGTACGATGCGCGATCTCGTGGCGCCGAGGCGTACTTTGCCCTCGCCCGCGAGGTGCTCGAACAGAATCCAGGCCCGCATGCAGAGATGCAGGGTCACACGCAACAGCACCGGGAATCGAAGCGATGAGTCCCGACCTGCTTCCGGCTCAGCACCGCTGCCACACGGACCTGACAGGAAACCCAAATGGCTGAACGTAAACCCGCACTCGGCAAAGGACTCAGCGCCCTCATTCCGGACGTCCCGGAAGGCGTGCCGACCGAACGGCCCTCCCTCGACATCGATATCGATCTGCTCGAGCCCAACGACTATCAGCCGCGCGGGCACATGGAAGACGCGCGGCTCGAGGATCTCGCGAACTCCATCAAAGCCAACGGCATGATCCAGCCGATTATCGCGCGTCGACTTGACGGCAATCGCTATCAGATCATTGCGGGCGAGCGACGCTGGCGCGCCGCGCAACGCGCGGGGCTTCAACGCGTGCCGGTCGTCCTCAACGACATCGGCACCGGGGAGAACCAGCGTCGGCTCGAGATGGCGCTGATTGAGAACATCCAGCGCGAAGACCTGAATCCGATCGAAGAAGCGCACGCCTATCAGAAGCTCGTGAACGAGTTTGGCCTGAAGCACGAGGACGTGGCGGCGCAAGTTGGCAAGGATCGATCGACAGTCGCCAACACGTTACGTCTGCTTCGCCTGCCGGAAGAAGTGCGCGCGGAAGTCGCCTCTGGGCGGTTGTCCATGGGCCACGCACGCGCGATCGTGTCGTTGGCCACTGAAGCAGAGCAGCGCCGCATCGCACGCGACGTGCTCGCGCGCAGCCTGTCGGTGCGTGAAACAGAAGCGATCGTCAAGAGGGCCTCCGCACCCGGTGCGGGGCTGCCGCCGGAGAAGAGTGTAAAAAGAGACGTTCACACCCGCGCCGCCGAAGAACAACTGGGTCTCGCGCTCGGCACCCGTGTGACGATCAAACGCCGCGGCAAAGCCGGCGCCCTGGAGATTGCTTTCGCTAACGAAGACGAGCTGCAGCGCCTTTACGAATATTTGACGGAACGCAAGTAGCGCCGGAACGACGGCGCCTCAGGCGCGCGAATCAGTCGCCGCCGTACGTGCGATCAGCCAAGCGAATACAATCGAGTGATGTCTGAAAAGAAGCGGCTGACCGAGATGGTCAGTTGCGCGGGTTGAGCGAGCAAACTCGCACCTAGCGAGCTCGCTCAGGTCCTGAGCAACCTTCCGGCGCAGAACGACCCGCGGGTCCTGGTGGACTTCAGGACTCATGACGATGCTGGTGTGTACCTGTGGGAGGGCGGCCCGGCGCTCGTGCAGACCGTTGACTTCTTCACCCCGATCGTTGACGACCCGTATATCTACGGTCAGATCGCCGCCGCCAACGCGCTCAGCGATGTGTATGCGATGGGGGGACAGCCGCTCACCGCTCTCGCCATCGCCGGCTTTCCCAACAAAGGGCTGGCGCGCGAAGACATCACCGCCATTTTTCGCGGTGGATTCGACAAACTGCGGGAAGCCGGGACCGCTCTTCTCGGCGGGCACACCGTCCAGGACGAAGAGATCAAATTCGGCTACGCCGTCACCGGCGCCGTTGATCCGGCGCGGGTGCTGACCAACGGCGGCGCCCAACCCGGCGACGCGTTGCTCCTCACAAAGCCGCTCGGGACTGGCATCATTGGCACGGCCATCAAGTTTCAGCGCGCTCCCGCGTCGACGGTCGATGAGGCGGTCACCGCGATGCGCACGCTGAACAAGGCCGCGGCCGACGCGCTGGCGTCGATTGACGGTGTTCATTCCTGCACCGATGTCACGGGGTTCGGGTTGATCGGCCACGCCACCGAGATGGCCGCGGGCGGCAACGTGACCTTGACCATCCGCGCCACGGACGTCCCGGCGTTTCAGAACGTGTTGGAGCTCGTCCGCAAGAACCGCTCGGGCGGGATGGTCAGCAACCAGGAGCATTTCGAAGCTGGCGTTGACATGGCTGCCACGGTGCCGTCCGAGCTCCAGGACCTTCTGTATGACCCCCAAACCTCGGGCGGACTGTTAATAGCCATCGAGCAACTGCAGGCCGACTACGCCCTGCAAGTGCTTGCTAGAGCGGGAGTGAGCGCCTGGCGTATCGGAGTTGTGGCACCGCCCGCCGCCAAACACCTCCAAATTAGGTGACTTGACAAAAAGCCTGTCGCACAGTGTCGTTAAGGTGTGCCTCTGAGGCACATCAACGAGCGCGGCGCCGCTCTGTAACGGGATGGCGCAGGCG
>JACCSI010000323.1 GCA_013813075.1 Acidobacteriota bacterium
AGCTTAACACTGGTCCGGCTTCGCCGGTAGCACCGCTTCGCCACGGACGGGCTTCGCACGCGTGAGTGCGGCCCCAAGGGGGGCTCGCTTCCCCTCGTTGGGTGTGAGCTTTGGCCAGGGATTTTACAGATGACACGGATACTCATCGTCGGTCTCGTCGCCGTTCTGGCCGGTCCGGGTCAGGCGCAGCAAGCCACACCCCAAGCTGTTGACGCGCCACGGTTTGAGGGCATCGACCGGCTGATGACCGAGGCGATTGCCGCGGGGCTGACGCCGGGTGGCGTCGTGCTGGTCGGACATGGCGACGAGGTCGTCTTCGAAAAGGCCTATGGCCAGCGCGCAGTCGTGCCGTCAGCCGAGCCGATGACGGTCGACACGATTTTCGATTTGGCCTCCCTGACGAAGGTGGTCGCCACGACCACGGCCGTGATGCAATTGGTCGAGCAGGGCCGTGTCCGCATCAACGATTCGGTCGCGACGCACATTCCTGGATTCGATCGCCACGGCAAGGGCGCGATTACCGTGCGTCAGCTGTTGACCCATGTCTCGGGTCTGCGCCCCGATGTCGACCTGCATCCGTGGCAGGGTTACGACGCCGCCATTGAACTGGCCCGCGAAGAGGTGCCGACTTCCGCCCCGGGCGAACGATTCGTTTACAGCGACATCAACTTCTTTCTTCTCGGCGACATCGTCGCGCGCGTGGCCGGGGTGCCGCTCGATCGGTACGTAGAGCGCGAAATTTTTCAGCCTCTGGCGATGACCGATACCGGCTTCAATCCACCAGCCTCGAAGCTGGCTCGTATTGCGCCGACCGAGAGGTGCGACAAGATGGCGCCGTGGCCGTGCGACACACCCGATGCGCCGCCGCTGCGTGGCGTCGTGCACGACCCGACGGCGCGCCGCATGGCCGGTGTCGCCGGCCCCCCCGGCCTGTTCGGCACCGCTCGAGACCTGTCGCGGTTTGCGCGGATGTTACTCAACGGCGGACGCCTTGGTACGGCGCAAGTGCTGTCGGCGCCCACCGTCGCCAGGATGACGACCCCGGCAACGCCACCGACGATACTGCCCAGTGTGCGCGGGCTCGGATGGGACATCGACACGTCGTTTTCGTCGAACCGCGGCGAGCTGTTTCCGATCGGGTCGTACGGTCACACCGGTTTCACCGGGACCTCGATCTGGATCGACCCCTCGGCCAGGACATATGTGATCTTTCTTTCCAGCCGCCTGCACCCTGACGGCAAGGGTGACGTGACACCGCTGCGCGGTCGCGTCGCCACTGTCGCCGCTGCGGCGTTGAACACGCAACGCGATGCGACGCGGATGACCGGGACGGATTTCACCGTGGCCCCCCCCGGGGCGCCAGTCGCCGTGACCTCCCCCGCCCTGGCCCGTGCAGCCGCCTTGGTGGACACGTCAGTTGCGTCCGGCATTGACGTCCTCGCGCGCGACGGCTTTGCGAGTTTGAAAGGTAAACGCGTCGGTCTCGTCACCAATCACACCGGGCGTGCAGCCAACGGCGCCACGACGATTGATTTGCTGCACAAGGCCGCCGGCGTGCAGCTGGTGTCGCTGTTCAGTCCCGAACACGGCATTCGCGGGATTCTGGATGTCGACGTGCCGTCAGCCCGCGACGAGCAGACGGGCTTGCCGATTCACTCGTTGTATGGCGACACGCGCCGGCCAACCGAGGCCATGCTGCAGGGCCTCGATACGATGGTCATCGACCTGCAGGACGTCGGAGTGCGCTTCTACACCTACGCCGCGACGATGGGTTATGTCATGGAGGAAGCGGCGAAGCGGAATATCGCCGTGGTCGTCCTCGATCGGCCGAACCCGATCAACGGCTGGCAAATCGAAGGGCCTGCCGCGGACGAACCCTTCGTCGGCTTCAACGCATACCTGCCCAACATTCCGGTGCGTCATGGCATGACGCTCGGCGAGCTGGCGAAACTGTTCAACGACGAAAAGAAGATCGGCGCCGCGCTCACCGTCGTGGCAATGGCGAACTGGCGCCGCGATTATTGGTACGACCAGACGGGTCTGGCGTGGGTGAACCCATCACCCAACATGCGCAACCTGAATCAGGCCACCCTTTACCCCGGTATCGGTGCGATCGAATACTCCAACATCTCGGTCGGACGCGGCACCGACCAGCCGTTTGAGCAGATCGGCGCGCCGTGGATTGACGGACGGGCGTTGGCTACGGCACTCAACGAACGAGGGCTGCCGGGCATACGCTTCTATCCCATGGCGTTCACGCCGACGTCGAGCAAGTACGCGAAGCAAGCGTGCGAGGGCATCTTCATGATGATTACCAATCGCGCGGCGCTGCAGCCGGTTCGCGTCGGTCTCGAGATTGCCGGTGTGTTGTGGAAGCTGTACGGCGATCAGTATCGGATGGAGAACACCGACCGGTTGGTGGGATCGACGCAGGCGCTTGCGCGTGTGAGGGCGGGCGAAGATCCAGCCCGTGTCGCGGCGGCGTGGATCACGCCGGAAGCGCGTTGGCGCCTGCTCCGCGCGAAATATCTCCTTTATAAGTAGGGTTTGCGAGCACGACGTGGCGCTGGCCTGAGCCCCCCGAACGCGACTAGGTCTGATAAAGCATCAGATAAATCACCACGCCGGTGACCGACACGTACAACCAAATCGGCAGTGTCCACCGTGCGATTCGGCGATGGCGATCGAAGCGTCGTGCCAGTGCGCGTGACAGGGTCATCAGCGCCAGCGGCAGGATCAAGGCCGCCAGAATGACATGCGTGACGAGAATCGAGAAGTAGACGGTCCGCAGGGTGCCCTGTCCTGAATAC
>JACCSI010000328.1 GCA_013813075.1 Acidobacteriota bacterium
CTGCTACCCTTCCGCCGTGGTCCGGACGTTGCGCGCAATTTTCTGCACATTGACGCTCATCGTGGCGACATTTGCGTCACTGCCCACGGCGGGAGCGCGACAGTCGGCGCCGCTGCTGCCGATTACGATCCTGGTGTCGATCGACGGGTGGCGCTGGGATTACATCGACCGGTTCGCGCCTGACGCAATCGGCCGCCTCGCCCGGGCGGGCGTGCGCGCCGAAGGACTGATCCCGATTTTCCCCTCAAAAACATTTCCCAATCACTACACCATCGTCACCGGGCAACATGCCGCGCGGCATGGGATCGTGTCGAACTCGATGGTAGACCCGGCCCTGCCAGGGCGGTTCACTCTGAGTAATCGCGATGTCCAGCAAGACACGCGGTGGTGGGGCGCCGAACCGTTATGGATTACCGCGGAGCGGCAGGGTCGACGGGCTGCGACCATGTTCTGGCCGGGGTCCGACGTCGAAATCACCGGACGCCGTCCGACATACTGGCGGCCCTACGAACACGAACTGCCGAACAGCGAGCGCGTCGATGTATTGCTGTCGTGGCTCGGACAACCAGAGCCCGTCCGGCCGACATTTTTGACGCTGTACTTCAGCGACGTGGACACCGCGGGTCACGACGCTGGGCCGGATGCGCCGGAGACACGACAGGCGGCCCTTGCGATCGATACTGCGGTCGATCGGCTGGTGTCAGGGGTCGAGCGGCTCGGGCTGACCAGCCGCACCAACTTCGTGCTAGTCAGCGATCATGGTATGGCGACGCTCTCGCCTGACCGAGTCATCTTCTTCGACGATTATTTCGATGTCTCGACGGTCGATGTCATCGAGTCGGCACCGCTGGTGGGGCTGACCCCACGCGCCGGCGTGTCTGCCGACGCCGTCTATGCGGCGTTGAGGGACAAGCATCCGGCGTTGAAGGTTTACACGCGGGGCACGCTACCCGAGGCGCTTCGGTTGCGCGACCATCCACGGCTGCCCGAGGTTATTGGCATTGCCGACGACGGCTGGCATCCAACGACGCGCGCCATGCTGGCTCGGAACAACGGCGCCATTCCGGCCGGCAACCACGGTTATGAGCCGAAGAATCGATCGATGCACGGCCTCTTCGTCGCCACCGGGCCACAGTTCAAGAGCGGCGTGGTGGTGCCGGCTTTCGACAACATCCACATCTACGAACTGCTGTGCCGCGTGCTTGGTCTCATCCCCGCAAGCAACGATGGCGATGGCGCGGTGACTCGAGCTTTTCTACGGTAGGTCGCGCCGTGCCGTCGTCGCAGCCGGCGGTCCGCTTGTGACCGCACGTCCGACGTCAGAGCAGCGCGCGGAGCGCATCGAGTGTGGGCCCGATGCATTCGACCATTCGGACGCGCGCTAACGCCTCTCCCAGTTCGCGCGGCAGCGGAACGTGCGCGCGGATCAGCGGCTCAACGATTTCCTTGAACTTGGCCGGATGCGCGGTGGCGAGAAACGCGGTCGGATAGTTGTCGTCGGTGAATGATGACAGTCCCGCATACGCGATTGCGGTATGCGGATCGCAGACGTAGCCGAACTGGTCGAACACCTGGCGAATGGTTCGCCGCACGTCTTCGTCGGTGTGCACCGACGGTGTAATCATCGCCCGCATCGCCCCAACGTCGCCGTTGAACAACCATTGCATGCGTTCGACGTTGCTCGGATGGCCGACGTCCATGGCGCTGGCCAGGGTCGGGACCGATGGCCTCGGCGCATACTCGCCTGTTTGGAGATAACGCGGCAACGTGTCGTTGATGGTCGTGGCGGCCACGAAGCGGTGGATCGGCGCGCCCAGCTTCCACGCCAGCAACCCTGCCGTAAGGTTGCCGAAGTTGCCGCTCGGGACCGAGAACGCCACGGGCGTGCTGCTCTGCAGCGCCGTATGCGCGTAGTAGAACGACTGCGGCATGAGCCGGCCGATATTGATGGAGTTCGCACTTGTGAGTCGCGCGTGCGTGCGCAGGGCCTCATCGGCGAATGCCTCCTTCGCCATGCGCTGGCAGTCATCAAAGGTGCCGTCCACCGCCACAGCCGTGACGTTGCCACCGAGCGTCGTAAACTGCGCTTCCTGCACCGGGCTGACCGCCCCATCCGGGAACAGCACGACGACGCGAGTGCCCTCGACGCCAAAAAACGCCTGGGCCACGGCACTCCCGGTGTCGCCCGACGTGGCCACTAAAATGGTGAGGGGCGCCGCCTCGTCGTTGAAGTGCGCCATCAGCCTCGCCATCACGCGGGCGCCAACATCCTTGAAGGCGAACGTCGGACCCTGAAAAAGTTCCACCACCACCTGGTCGCCCACCATCGCCAGGGGAATCTCGAAGTTGAGCGCGTCGGCGAGCAGTCGCCGCAGCGCCGGCGGTGGGATCTCGTCCCCGAGAAAGCGCGCCGCGATGGCGCATCCGACGTCCACCAAAGGGGCATCTCGCAGCAGCAAGAAGTTGATCGGCGTCAACGTCTCGGGCACATACAGGCCGCCGTCGGGCGCGAGACCCGCAAAGAGCGCAGTTTTGAAG
>JACCSI010000334.1 GCA_013813075.1 Acidobacteriota bacterium
GGGGAAAATTGCATCACGAACGTGCAACTCTTCCGCGAGCTGGCGCGCACTCTCGAGATCGCCGTTGCCGCTGCGCATGGCCTCCATGAGCTTCGCACAATCCGCGATGTGAAGGTTGATACGCGCCTCCGCGTAATCCGCCGCCTCGCCGGTGGTAATGATGAACTGCCAGTCGGACGATTGAGCGAGCAACAGCTCGCGTGCTGCCTGCGCCAGAATGGAATGCAGCTCCGGCCGCCGGATCGCGTCGGGAGCCAGGCGCCAGAACTCTTCCTCGAGCGGCCAGAGCTTCTCCCAGGTCCATGCGGTCTCCGGATTGAGCCACATGCTCCAGTCCCCGTCCTTCCCCCAGGAACCGGCCGACAGCCGAAGCGCATCGTCCGACCGCGCGTTGTCCAGGTGCGACGAGGCGGTCAGTGGCCGCACTTCGCCCTGAATGTCGATCTGACGGTAGAGCTCTTCGACGAAGTCCACGCCCTCGAACCACCAGTGCCCGAACAGCTCGGTGTCGAACGGCGCAACGACGAGCTCTCCACCGCGCGATTGCACCGTGCCGCCAACGCGGCCGAGCAGTCTCGCAAAATGCCTCGCGTGTCGCAGCACCTGAGTACGCGCGGCATCCGGGTCGTACCCTAGCTTGTCGCCGAGACCCGCCGTCTCCGACGTTACGCGCCACATCTTGAGGCCACCGGGATACCGAATCTTGTGAAACTCGAGATAAGCACCGTCACCAGGGTAGCCGCCGTGCCGCGACCAGACCTGCATCGACGAGCGCGGGTCGCGAATCAGTGCGCGGGGCGCCAGTCGCTGGCCGTGCTCGCCAATCCAGTATGGGCGGTAGGGCGAGTGCTGCGCGCGGGGTTCCCTCGCCTGCCGCGCCTGAACCAGGTCGCGCGGCGATGTCGGAAGCTCGCCGTAAACGCCGAGCGGGCGACCCGCACCGGCCAGATGCGCGTCGACGAAAACGAAGCGTACGCCGCCCTCCATGAGAAACGTCTCCAGCCCGTCCCGATGCCGATACGCGCGAGCACTCGGCAACGGCTGCCATGGTCCCGCCGGACGGTAGGCACATTCCGGCATCCACAGTCCCGCCGCACGTCTCCCAAACAATCGCTCATGCTCTGCATGGCCAACCGCAAGTTGAAAGCGGATGCTCTCATCGCGCGCCAGTAGTGGAAGAAAGCCGTGGGTTGCCGCCGAGGTGATGAGCTCGAGGCGTCCGTTCTCCTCGAGTTCCCTGAATGCTCCGAGGATGTTGCCATTGAGCGAGTCGTAGAGAGCCAGCAGGCTCTTGAGGCGATTTCGCCAGTATCCGACGACCGGAATCAGGTGCGAGTCGGCGGTGTTTCGCATGTCTGCTTCAGCCTCGTCGCACGCTTCCAGTCGCTGGCGGAAGAACTGGCGCAGCTCACTTTCGAACACGGGGCTCGCCAGCTGGTTGGCGAGGATCGGTGTGATGCCGACAGTCACCGGCGCGGCAATCTGCTCATCCGCGAGTGCGTTAAGCGAGTCGATGAGAGGCAGGTACGTGTCGACCGTGGCTTCGCAGATCCAGTCGCTGCCGTGCGGCCAGCGGCCGTGGTTCAGCACGTAGGGGAGATGACTGTGAAGCGCGAGAACGAAATCCATGGCGGCTGACTCAGCTCCCTGGGTTGGCGGCGGCGAGCGCGCGGCGATAGAGCTGGAGGTAGCGGCTCGCCGAGCTCTCCCAGCCAAAGTCGCGGCCCATCGCCTCGTGCATGCGGGGCCGCCATGCCGCTGTGTCGTTGTAGCGTTGCAGTGCGCGGCCCACCGCATGGTCGAAGGCGCCCGGCGTGAACGCATCGAACAGGAACCCGGTTGCGTCGTCGTGCACCGTGTCGCTGATCCCCCCTACTCGCCGCCCGATGACGAGCGCACCATACCGTTGGGCGCGCATCTGCGTCAGCCCGCACGGCTCGTACTCCGAAGGCATCAGCAAAAGGTCGGAGCCGGCAATCAGCCGATGCTCGATCTTGTCGGTGAATTTGAATTCGGAACTGACATGCTGCGGCCGCCGGGCGGCGATGCTCCTCAGTCCCGCCTTGTAGCGCTCCTCGCCCGCGCCAAGGAAAACGAACTGCGCATCGAGTGCGTTCAGTGCCGCGCTGGCGAGGAGAATGTCGAATCCCTTCTGCTTCACCAGCCGTCCGCACATCCCGAAAACGGGAACACGGCTGCGCTGCGGAAGCCCGAACGTCCGCTGAAGCGCTGCCTTGCACTTCGCTTTGTTCGACGTGTCGTGGCGTGTGAAGTTCGCGGTGATCTGCGTATCCGTTGCGGGATTCCAGATTTTCTGGTCGATCCCGTTCGTGATTCCCTGGAATCGCTCACCCATCGACGCAAACATCGCATGGAGTCCGAATCCTCCTTCCGGAGTGCGCAGCTCACCGGAGTGGCTTGGACTTACCGTTACCGCGAAATCGCAGAACGCCAGGCCGCCCTTGAGAAGGTTGACCTTTCCGTACCACTCGAGCTGGTGGTAGTTGAACGTTTCCGGAGGAATTCCAAGGTCGCCGATAATGGCCGGAGAAAAGTGTCCCTGGTAGCCGCCGTTGTGAAC
>JACCSI010000360.1 GCA_013813075.1 Acidobacteriota bacterium
GGCCTGCCCTCCCAATTTGCCTTCGGTGCCCACCTCTTTGGCCACGCGCGTGACCTCCGAGGCAAATGAGCTGAGCTGATCGACCATCGTATTGATGGTGTTCTTCAGGGCCAGAATTTCGCCTTTGACGTCGACCGTAATCTTCTTGGACAGGTCACCATTGGCGACTGCCGTCGTCACCTCGGCGATGTTGCGCACTTGACTCGTCAGGTTCGCGGCCATGAAGTTTACGTTGTCGGTGAGGTCCTTCCAGGTGCCGGCGACACCCTTGACGACGGCCTGGCCACCGAGCTTGCCTTCGGTGCCGACCTCGCGCGCGACGCGCGTGACTTCGGACGCGAACGTGCTGAGCTGATCGACCATGGTGTTGACAATTCTGGCCGTGCGCAGGAACTCCCCGGTCAGCGGCCGCCCGTCGATCTCGAGCGCCATGCTTTGCGACAAGTCGCCCTTCGCGACGGCGCCGATGACGCGTGCCACCTCCGTCGTCGGCTGAACCAGGTCCGAGACCAGCGCATTGACGGACTCGACCGCTGCGTTCCAGTCGCCTTCGGCGGCTGGAAGCGACGCGCGCTGCTTGATGTTGCCGGCCTTGCCGACGACGTTGCTGAGACGCTGCAGCTCGCTGGTGAGACGCTGATTGCGTTCGATGACCTCATTCAACGCGTCGTAAATCTTCCCGGCGATACCAGTGCGGTCTCCCGGCATCCGAACGGAGAAGTCACCACGTCTGTAGTCGGTGAGAAGCTTGAGCAGTCGTTTCTGATCGAGCACATCGCCCGTGGGTGCTGCAGCAGTCGGCATGAAGTCTCCGCAAAAATCGTTCGAAGACGTTTACTCTGACTGCCCGGTCCGCTGAATCACAACCAAAAGTCACTAAGGATGAGCTGAAGGGACGCCGCCCGTGACGGCAGGGCGCGTGCGCTGGAGGACAGTGGCGACCCGCCGTTGAAGGCGGGCGCGAAGAGACGGCTACTCCGCCGTTATTGTTCTTTGTACACGGCGAAGTAGCCGAGGCGGCTGCGCAGTTTGACGTTGCTGCGGGTGGTCCTGATTTCCACCTTGCGCCAGGAGCCATCCTGCGCGAGGTTGGTGGACGCATAGCCTAGTTGATACTGCGCGGTGATTTCGTCCAGCACCTTCGCATATGAGGCCTCGAGATCCTTCAGGTTCGAGGGAAAGAACACTTGGCCCCCCGTCGCCTCCACCATCTGCTGCAGCCGCATCTGCAGTTCCATGCGATGGCGGCCGGCGTGTTCCACGAGCCCGACCGCGTAGACGGTCACGCGCGAGGCTCGCAACAATTCGAGGATCTGCGGAAAATTGAGCTTCGACCGCGAGTCGGCCCCATCGGTGTACATCACCAGAATGGTCCGGCCGTCGAGCCCGTCGGCGCCATCGAGGTAGACGCCGAGCGCATCGTATAGCGCCGTCCAGCCGTCGGGTTTGCGCATCCGGATCCGTTCGACCAGCCGCGCGAAGTCGCGCTGCGGATAGCGAGTGACTCGCACCTCGGTGTCGAAGTCAACCAGGGTGATGTCCTTGGCTTCCGGCACCAGGTTCAGGAACTTGACCGCGGCGCTGCGCGCGAGCTTGAGATCGGCTTCCATGCTCGCACTGGTGTCGAGCATCAGCCCGAGATGCGTAGCCGGCGCTTCGCCTTCGCCAAGTCCTCGCGTGAAATATTTAATCGTCTGCGGTCGGCCGTCTTCCAGGATTTCGAGTTCTTCCCGGGTCAAGTCGCTGACGAGGTTACCCTTCTTGTCGACACCGGTTACGCCGAACGTCACAAGATCGACGCCGGCGCGAAACACCTGCTGCTCGGCGAGGAGACCGGCGCCGAGGGCGGCCACGGCAAGTGCAACGATGGTGGCGCGCATTGAGATCGGCCCACACTAACACAAGGCCACTGGCCACAAACGCCACACCGACCCGTCATCCCGCCAGATCGTGATGTCGGTCTCCGAGTGGGAGGCGTATAATTGGGGTCTGTCCGTGATGAATAGGCC
>JACCSI010000482.1 GCA_013813075.1 Acidobacteriota bacterium
AACAAGCCGCCGCCGTGCCATTACGCGATGTGCTGCCGAGTGCCGTGCGGTCGGCTGACCGCCTCGTCGAACACCCACTTGACAGGACGCGGCATCGCCAACGCGGCCGCAAACGGTGGTCCATTCCAGCCGCCGGCACGATAGTGCTGCGCAGCAAGGCGTGCGAAACGCGTCGCCTTGGCATGGCGCGCGCGGAGGCAGTACTGATGCGACAACCGATCGTACAGATTGGCCAGGTAGATGTGCGTCTCCGGTGTGAGCTCAGTCTGTCGCCCGACGCTCGCTGTCCAAATCAAAACCTTGGCGCCGACGATGTCGGCTCGGAGCGTCCACAGCGACTCGTTCGGAGCGGGGCTGGCCATGTGTCCTACTTTACGCCGTTCGCCACGGCCGGTCTCGCGAGCTGCCTGCCGGGCCGTCGTCGGACGGGTGCCTGGCGCCGCGGGACACTCCGACACACGTCAGGGTGAAGTTTCTGCCCGCTGCGTGCTCATCAGTGCAAGGTAAACAGCGAAGCTGAGCCCGAAGGTCACGAACCACGCATAGGTGTAGAGGGTATCGACCAACCCCGGGTCGGCGACCTGACCGCCGGGTGTGGTCGCCGCGCGAATAAAGCCCGGCACGACCGGAAGAATTGCCACGACGAGAGCGATCATGGCCCGAGGGTTCACACCGCGCTCGTATGAGTATCTGCCGGTGAGGGCGAACAGATCTGGAACCGACAGAGTGCACTTCCGCAGAATCCAGTAGTCGGCGATCAGGATGCCGCCGATCGCGCCCATCAGGCTCGAGTAGCCAATCAACCAGGTGAAGATGTACGCAGCCGCATCCGCGTACAGCTTCCACGGCATCATCAGAATGCCGATGACGGCGGTGATCAGGCCACCCGTGACGTAACTGATGCGTTTCGGCGCAAGGCTCGAGAAATCGTTTGCCGGCGACACCACGTTGGCCGCCATGTTCGTGGTCAGTTGCGCCGCCAGCACAACGAGCGCGCTGATGATGATGACGACCGGCGTACCAATGCGCGCGATCAATTGAACCGGATCCCACACCGCCTCGCCGAACACCACGATCGTCGCGCTCGTCACCGCCACACCAATGAACGCAAACGCGGTCATCGTGGTCGGCAGGCCGAGCGCTTGTCCAAGCATCTGCGAGCGCTGGTTCTTCGCGTAACGAGTGAAATCGGGAATGTTGAGGCTGAGCGTGGCCCAGTAGCCGACGTTGGCCGTCAACGCCGCGGGAAACAATGTCCAGAACGGTGTTTGCGACTGCCGCAGGTCTTCCGATTGAGCGAGAATGTTGCCAAGACCGCCGCCCGCGCTAATCGCCCACCACAGGAGCGCGGCGCCGCCGCCGAGCAAGAGCGGCGCCGACCAGCTCTCGAGCATCTTGATGCCTTCCAGGCCGCGCAGGATGATGAAGACCTGCACCAGCCAGAACGCCAGAAACGCCACCCAGATGTTCGCCGGTACCGCCGCCCATCCCGGCCATGCCGCTTTGAGCAACTCGTGAAGCGCCAGGCCGCCAATCCAGGTCTGAATGCCAAACCATCCACACGCGACGATTGCACGCAGGATCGCGGGGACGTTTGCGCCCCGGACGCCAAACGCGGCGCGGCACAGCACAGGGAATGACACGCCGTACTTGGTGCCGGCATGCGCGTTCAGGACCATCGGCACCAGCACGATGACGTTGGCGAGCAGAATCGTGATCATCGCCTGCCACCACGTCATGCCCTGCTGCATGATGCCCGACGCCAGCGTGTAGGTCGTGATGACCACGCTCATGCCGATCCACAACGCCGCAATGTTGTAGGTCGTCCACGTGCGTTGCGCGAGAGTGGTTGGCGCCAGATCCAGGTTCCACAACGGGCTTTCGGACGACTCGGTGCCCGGCGCGATTACGTCAGGCGCGGCTGGACGCATACCCCTCCGCGGCCTCGTGTCCGCCGTGATAATCCTTGGCCGCGGGCCGCCTGATATGCGAATGCGTGACGACTCGGTCGCGGCGCAGACCGCGGAAGTCTTCGAGCGCCTTCCAGCCCTTGTCGGCGTGGCGATCGAGGAACTCTTCCAGCCCCTGAAGAAGCCCCTTGATGATGTTCGGTCCAATCGCATGATCGAGCATTGCCGCGGTGCAGACCTGCACGGTGCCGCACCCAAGCAGGACATAACTGAGCGCCTGACCGAAATTTGAAACGCCGCCAATGCCGGAGAAGGCGCCGTCGGGAAACGCCTGGGTCATCTGCGCCATCTTCGCCAGCGACTGCGGCAGAATCGCCGGACCGCCGAGACCGCCGCTCGACACCAATCCATCGACATTCATCTCGAACTCCAGCGACTCCGGATCAATCAACGGAATCGACGGAAACGTGTTCGACGACACGATGGCGTCCGCACCGCCCAGAAACGCGCCCCGGGCTTCGACGACGATGTCAGTGGTTGACGGCGTGAGTTTGGCCCACACCGGCACGCGCGCAACGTCCTTGACCACTTGCGTGACGATGGAGATCTGCTCCTGGTCCTTGCCGATGTTCGAGCCCATGTCCTTGCGATCCATGTGCGGACACGACAAGTTCAGCTCGAAGGCGTCGGCGCCTTCGTCCTGACAGGCTTTGGCCAGCGTCTGCCAGTGCTCGAGCTCGCGATCGCTGCCGGAGCCGGCCATGATCGACGCCACCAGAATTCGATCGGGATAGGCTTTTTTGATCTTTGAAATGCGTGGCACCCACCAGTCGAGCGCCTTGTCCGAGATGAGTTCCCAGTTCCATGATGAATGCAGCGCGCTGCCGTCGCGCTTCTTCATTGACATCTGGCCGTCGGGATGCGCGCGCAGAAATTTGGTCTTGGGGCCATCGACGTTGACGACCGGATGCAGGCCAATCGTCTTGGTGACCACCCCGCCCCAGCCCGCATCGAATGCGCGCATGATATTGGCGTCGGACTCGGTTGGCGGGGCGGACGAAAGGAGAAACGGGTTCGGGAAACGGAGCCCGGTGAACGTCACTGCGAGTCTGTCAGCCATGGGACGCTCCCTGATGGTTAAGGCGGCGGTCGGATCGATCGAGACGAAGTGCAAGAGCTCTACGAAGTCGGCGAACTGTCATACCAATCGACATGAGGCGACCACTGCTCGCAGTGCGGGCACGAAGTCCAGTACCACTGATGCGCACACCCCGGACACTTTCCTCGAGTGGCAAACGTATTCCAGACCGTGCCGCACCCACCGAAGTACGGTTCGGGCGTTCCGAAGCTCGCGCACGCCCAGACGCTCGACGCTGACGGGTGCCAGGCGCAGAGCGGGCAGCGGATTCGGCTGAATTGGTCCTGCTCGTCTTCGAGGACGTCGACCCTGGGAATGAACCCCGGCGTGGCGCTTTTCTTCAGCAGATGCATCGGGTGGGCCGGCATACTCACTCGCCAAATGTTAATCGCAAGTGCACTCCGAGACGAATGCATTCCGGCGGTCGTTACCAGCCCAGACGAACCACCCACCACAACGCGAACAACAACAGCGCGCCGATCAGCAGCATCGGGCGAAGTGTACTCGTGAAGTAAGGATAGAGCATCAAGGCCAGACCGATGGCGAGGTGCGGCATTCTCGCTTGTTTCTTGCCGTACAAAAAGAGCGCCAGACCGATGCTACCGACGATGATCGAGACGAAGAGCATCGAGGGGTCCAATGACATCGGTTCCCTCAGGACTGGTGCACGGGCGCGGCCAGCGCCAGCGATAAAAGCGCGTGCCCCGTGTCGGCGAATCCGGCGCTGCGATACGCGCTCAGTGCGGCTTCATTGTCCGGACCGACTTCCACCAGCAGCGCGCGCACGCCGACCTGGCGGCATGCACGCGTCACTTCTTCAAGCGCCGCGTGACCGAGTCCACGCTTGCGATACGCCGGTGCGACGTAGAAGTCGTCAACGAAGCCGCGCAGCCCACCATATTCCATGCTGAAGCTCACTGTGAGCACGACGAACCCCGCCGGCACATCGTCGACTTGCATCAGCCATACCTGGCCAAACCGGGGGTCTTCCAGCAGCGCCGAAAAGGTGCGTCCTGCCGGCCCCTCGTGCAGCACGATGTTCGATTCGGCGTAGAAGTCGCGCATCAGGCGCACCAGGACATCGACGTCGCTGAGCGTCGCCAACCGGGTCATCGAAGTGTGGCCCATATCAAACCTCTCGCTCGCCGCGACACGCGAACCCGTCAGGCCGGCAGCGTCACACGACAGAGCGCGCCTTCTATCAGGTCGCCGCCGATGCCGATGTAGAGATGCCCGCCGGTCACGGATACCGTCAGCGCCATGCGCCGCGCCAACTTGCTTGCCAAGGCCGATCGAAACTCCGGCGCAAAACAAAAAATGCTGATCTCATCGCCTCGGTGGATGCGCCCGCCCGCCAGTTGTCGAAGCACGTCGTCGGGTGCTTTGTGCGAATAAAGGACCACGCGTTCGGTGGCCTTACTCGCTTTGTGCAACCGCGCCACGTCGGGCACGCCGATGTCAATCCATGATCGCATCGCGCCGGTCAGATCGCGCACCGAAAGTGCCGGCTGATCCGCGTCGGACAATCCGCCCGTTGAAAAGGCGATGCCCTCGGTGTATTCGAGGCAGTAGGCCAGGAGGCGAACCATCAGATACTCTTCGGTCTCGGACGGATGACGGGCGACGCGCAGATTCAGCGTTTCATAGACGCCGCGATCGACGTCAGCCAACTCGATGTCGAAGGCGTATAACGTGGCGGTTAGCGCCACCGGTTATGCGCCAACGACATCGCGAACCGCGCCCGCGTAGTCGGGCTCGCTTACGGCGTCGTTCCATGACGTCGCCAGCGTCTCGTTGATGCCGAGATGGCTGCACGGTCCGGCTGGCCCCGCCCCGTGCCAGTGGCGTATGCCTGCCGCGATTCGGACCGCGTGTCCGGGCGGAAGCGCGCGGGCGGGCTCGCCGCTGATCTGCACGAGGCACAGCCCCGTCAGCCCGACGAGCCATTGGTCGCCTTCATGGACATGCCATACCGTGCGCGCGCCAGCGGCAAAAAATACCTCGTACGCGCTGATGACCGGCCCGCCTTCGCGTTCAATGACCGGGGCAATGCGAACGGTGCCGGTGAATCGCTCGGCGGCGCCTGTCGTAAGCTCGGCCGGCGACGCGAGTTGCGGGACGACGAATACCGGTTCGGTCACACTATTGCCTATGGCTGCGTCGCTCTCGGCGCCGCGACCGCCTGGCGAATGGCGTTGGCGGTAATCGTGGCGCGATGGTCTTGAATCTTCTTGCCGTTTTCAATCATCTTCGCCATGGAGCCGATCTCGTATCCGTTGATGGAGAACTTCTTGGCCTTGATGCGCTGCTCGGGACGAATGAGCCTGGGATCAATCAAGGCCACCAACGCCTCGTAGTGATAGTCGTCATGAATGTCGTAGCGGGTGGCTGACTGCACGTCGGGCGTCTGGTTGATACCGAGCGACTTGAGGAACTCGTAGCTCCACTTGTCTTCCTCATAGTAGTTGTCGATGTAGTACGCGCGCCCGTTGGTGCCCTGCCACTTTGCGTTCAAGGTCTCAACCGCCGCCTTCATCCCATTCACGTTGCCGCCACTGTCGGCGACCATGACGACGTCGGTGAAACCCATGCTCTTCAAACTGGAGGACATGTCGACGAGCACGGCGCGAAACGTGTTTTCGGTGATGAAGACACTGCCTGGAGTCAGGCCCGGGCGCTCAACGTCGCCCGGCTCCATGGTCACCACAGGGGCGCACAATGCGTTGCCGAGCTTGCGCGCAGCCGCCTCGCAGGTGGCGCGCAAAACGTAATTGTGCTTGCCGTTGGCGTTATACGGTCCGTTCTGTTCCAGCCCCCCACTGCCGATGATGGCGGTCGTCTTGCCCGCCTTGATGGCGTCGCG
>JACCSI010000384.1 GCA_013813075.1 Acidobacteriota bacterium
CGTCGGCCCCGCGGTAACCAGCACGCGCAGATTGAAGAGTGCACCCCTCGGCCGCAACATGAGCAATGCGGCGTCGACCACTTCCGCGGGCTCGGCGAGCCGCCCCTTGCCGATCCAGCCACAGGCCAGATAGCCGTCGCCCGGTTCGACGAACTGCACGCCCCGATCGGACAGCAGGGCCAGATTCCTCACCACCGCGGGATGGGCAAACATGTTGGTGTTCATCGCGGGGGCCAGCAACACCGGCGCCGTGGTGGCGAGATACATGGACGACAGAAAGTCGTCTGCGATGCCGTGGGCGAACTTGCCGATGATATTCGCGGTTGCCGGGGCCACCAGCAGCAAGTCGGCCGAGGAAGCGAGCGAAATGTGCTCGATGTCGGCGTTCGCGCCGGGCCTCCACTGGTCCGTGATCACTTCGTGACGCGTGATCGCTTCGAACGTCACCGTCCCGACAAAGCGCCTCGCCGAGCGCGTCATGATCGCCCGCACGTCATGTCCCTGCTTCTGCAGGCCACGTGCGATTTCGACCGCCTTGTAGGCGCCGATACCACCGCAGACCCCGAGGGCAATCAACGACATGGCTTGAATGTTTGGATGATGCCTTGCGCGAGGGGTTTCATCCGGTGCGTGCGCGAGCGCTCGGCGGCAATGATTTCCTGGAGACGCACGACGGTCGGTTCCAACTGATCATTCACCACGACATAGTCGTAGTCGACGTAACTGGATGCCTCGCTCCTCGCCGTGTCAAGTCGCCGCTGCATCTGGTCTTCGCTATCCTTGCTGCGCCCGCGCAATCGTTGCTCGAGCGCCTGAAACGACGGCGGCATCACGAAAATCGCCGTGTGGTCCATGGCCCGGGCCTTGACCTGGCGCGCGCCCTGAACATCGATGACCAGCACCACATCCTGACCGCTCACCACCATGCGCTCGACGTCTGACGCGGCGGTGCCGTAGTAGTTGCCGAACACATCCGCCCACTCGAGAAAGTCGGAGTCGTGAATGCGCTGTTCGAACGCGTCGCGGCTGATGAAATTATAGTCGACCCCATCACGTTCCCCGGCGCGGGCCTGACGCGACGTGTAGGACCGCGACATCCGCAGGTTGGGCAGCATCTGCACCAGACGCTCGACAAGCGTCGTCTTGCCCGTGCCCGACGGCGCGGACACGATGAAGAGCGACCCGCGCGGGTTACTCGACATTCTGGACCTGCTCCCGCATCCGTTCGAGCTCTGCCTTCGCCTCGATGATGCGCCCTGACACCTGCAGGCCATCCGCCTTTGAACCAATGGTGTTGATCTCGCGATTCATCTCCTGCAGCAGAAAATCCAACTTGCGGCCGCACGGCTCCGGATTCGCCGCGAGCGCGTCCCAGTGGGCGAGGTGGCCGCGAAAACGTGTCACCTCCTCGCTGATGTCCGATCGCTGTGCGACCCGCACGATCTCCTGCGCCACCAGCACCGGATCTGGAGTAGCCACGCTCGAGAGCTCCTTGATCCGTTCGGTCAGCCGCGCCTCGAGAATCTGTCGCCCCACGTCCGCCGCCGTCGCCAGGCCGTCAATCAAGACGCTGAGCGTCGTCTTGCGCGCGCCGAGGTCAACCGCGAGATGCTCACCTTCCCGGACGCGCATCGCCTCGAGTTGATCGATGCCGTCATCGACCGCCGCCTCCACGGCGGCAGCCAGCACGCTGCCCAGTAGCTCGGTGTCTGCCGGACGATCGCGAATGACAAACGCTTGCGGCATCCGCAGCAAGTCGCCAGGCGTCAAGTCGCCCCTGACCAGGCCACGCTCACGCGCGCCATCGATCGCGGCGGCGACCGCGGCGGCAAAGTCTTCCTGCAGTTCGACCGTCGGCGCCGTCCCCTGCCGCATCTGCACCGACACCGACACCTCGACCCGACCACGAGCGAGCCGCTTCTGCAGTAACGCCCGCACCCGTGGCTCCACATCCGCGAGATTCGAGGGCAACCGCACCTGCAGGTCCAAGAATCGGTGATTGACGGCGCGAATGGTCAGACCGATGCTGCCGCGCTCGTCCTCCCGCGTCAACGACGCGAACCCGGTCATGCTTTTGATCATCTTGCGCTTTCCGCCTTCGTGGCGGTCTGAACTGCCACCCCGACCGGACGCTTGGTCTCGATTAGCTGCATTTGATGGAGACGCGCATAGACTCCGTTGGCCCGCGCCATCAGTTCGTCATGACGGCCGACCTCAGCTATTCGCCCGCGGTCGAGCACGATGATCGCATCCGCCCGTCGCACCGTTGACAGCCGATGGGCAATGACAAAGGACGTCCGATTCAGCATCAGTGTCATCAAGGCGTCCTGCACGAGACGCTCCGACTCGGCATCGAGCGACGATGTCGCTTCGTCCAGAATCAGAATCGGCGAGTTCTTCAGCAGCGCCCGGGCGATCGCCACGCGTTGACGCTGACCGCCTGACAGGCGCTGGCCACGCTCTCCGATCGTCGTCCGATAGCCCTCAGGCAGTGTGGCGATGAAGTCGTGCGCGTGAGCGGCGCGCGCCGCCGCCTCGATCTGCTCGCGCGAGGCGCCCGGCACCCCGTAGGCGATATTGTCGGCGATGGTCTCGTCGAATAACACCGTTTCCTGCGTCACCATGCCGATCTGATCGCGTAGCGATCGCACGCTGACCTCGCGAATGTCTCGGCCGTCAATCGAGATCGATCCGCCGGTGACGTCATAGAATCGCGGAATCATGTTGACGAGTGTCGTCTTGCCGGCGCCACTCCGGCCGACGATCGCGACCATTTGTCCGGCTCGCACCGAGAACGACACGCCGCGAATGGTGTTGCGGCCGTGGCCGTCGGCGTAACTGAACACCACATCACGAAACTCGATGGCGTCACGAAATGCAGGCAATGGCACCGCATTGGCGAGCTCTTTCACCTCGGTATGCTGATCCATCAATTCAAATATGCGCTCGGACGCCGCAATCGCCTGCTGCAGATTCGCGTTGACGCGACTCAGCTTCTTGACGGGCCCGTACATCAGCAGCAGCGCGGCTACGAACGACGTGAACTCTCCGGCAGACAGGTTGCCGAGCGCGATTTCTCGGCTTCCGTACCACAACGCCCCCGCGATCGCGATGCCTCCGACAAACTCCATCATCGGCGGGAGCACCGACAGCACACCGGTGACTTTGAGATTGGTGCGATACAGCGCCCTTGACGCACTCTCGAACTTCGCAGCCTCGCGTTGCTCGGCACCAAAAGCTTTCACGATGCGATGACCGGTGAAGGCTTCGCCGGCCACGTGGGACATGTGCTCCAGCCGTTCCTGGCTCCACCGCGTGACCGTCCGGAGACGGGTACCGAGCCGCACCAGCGGATAGATCGCCAACGGCGCCCCCGTCATGCACAAGAGCGCAAGCCCGGCATCGTAATAGAACATGAGCGCCGCGTAGCCGACCAGCGCCAGCGATTCGCGCGACAGATCGCCGACCGTTTCAGCCACCGCGCGATGCACCTGGCCGACGTCATTGTTGATGCGTGACAGCAGCGCCCCTGTCGTGCGTCTGGAGAAGAAGGCCGCCGATTGATCGAGGAGATGACGGAAGAGTTCGTTCCGCAGCCGCATCACGACCCGGTGGCCCAAATCGTCCATCAGGTAGCTGGAAAAATAGCCGCCCAGGCCTTTGAAAAAATAGGCTACGACAATCGCAATGGCGACGGACCTCAGCGATGACTGCGCTGTCAGTACCTCGTCGATGATCGGCTTGATCAGATACGCCTGCGCCGCCGATGCCGCGCCGTACACGACCATCGCCAGCATAGCGCCGGCGATGAGCATGCGGTGCGGGGCCGCGTAACGCAGCAGCCGGAGGAAGGCGTCCATCAGGCCGATCGTGGCGTGCGATAGCCCTGCGGATGGTGCCGGTGCCAGCGCCAGGCATGCTGAACGATCTGTTCGAGCTCGGGGTATTTCGGCTTCCAGCCGAGTTCGTGCTGGAGCCGGGCACTCCCCGCGTAGAGCGCAGCGGGGTCGCCGAGGCGACGCGGCGCAGCCGTCCATTTCACCGGCGCTCCGACGACGTGGCCGACGGTTTCGATCACCGCTTTGACGGAGTAGGGCTGTCCCGTGCCGGCATTGAACGCGCCGGACGGCTGTCCAGCCTCCAGGGCGCCGAGCGCGAGCACGTGCGCGTCGGCCAGATCACACACGTGAATATAGTCGCGCAGACAAGTGCCGTCCGGGGTCGGGTAGTCCTGGCCGAACACCTGCAACGGCTCGCCTCCGGTCGCTGCCTGCAGCGCGCGCGGAATGACGTGAATTTCCGGGTCGTGATC
>JACCSI010000392.1 GCA_013813075.1 Acidobacteriota bacterium
TAGCCGCCGTGCACACGTATTGTGAACTCTTGTACGCCTTGCGCACCAATCGACGCTGCGATCGCCCGCTTGCCGAACAGGAAGTACCAGTTGACGAGCGCGATGGCGCCCACGGCGCTGGCGACGACGATCCAGTCGTTCGTTGAGACGATCATCTCATAGCCCATACCCCTATATCATATACCCCCTATCCCTATTGTCAAACGGCTCTCTGGCATCATCGTCACCACCCCCATCACCTTCGGTCGTGGGCCTCGTGTGCCCCGCCGAGCGACGGCCCCGCGAGTGTTTAGTGCGATTGCGATCAGAAAGTCCGACGGCTGACGTCATTGCTCCTTATGTTTGTGGGTGGAGGGCGCCGGCGGCGTCAGTCCCTCACCGGCCAGGAACCGCCGTTCCTGTTCGAGCGCCTGCCAGTCGGCCGCACCGCGCGGATTGAACTCTTCCATTTCAGCCAGCTCGGCCTCGCTGATGGTCGGTAGGCGCCTGATGAACTGCACGAGATGCCACGACGCCTGCTCGCCGTCCGGAGTCGCCGTACCCCACGCCGGCATCCCGGTGAGTTTCACGCCATTCTCGATGATGTAAAAGAGTTCTCCGTCGATCATGTCTTGTGTCGCCGCCAACCGCATGTCCGGCGCCGGTGGATACATCCCGCGGCCCATTTCGGTCTCACCGCTGCCGTTATTCGCGTGGCAACTGGCGCAGTGGTCGGCCCAGTGCTCCGAACCGGATCGCACGTTATCCGCGGTGGCCGGTTCAGAACTGGGCCGCTGCCGCGCCGCCGACGGAATCATCGTCAACCGCGCCATGCGTGACACCGATGTTTCGAGAGGTCCGGGCGGGGTACGTGTGGTAATCCCTTGCATCCACAGCCATGCCACGAGCGCGATGGCGACCATGCCGATCACGGCAGCCAGGTGCCAGACGAGTTTGAGCACTCCGCGAATCACGCCTGCAGCATCATGGGTTGTTCGAAAATCCGCGGTCCTCAAAAGGACCGGGTGAAAAGGTCATCGATGGCTTGTTTGCCGGCGTCGGTCACGTGTCGTGTGCCGGTCCCGGTGAAATGCGGGTGCGTGATGGCCGGCTTGCTGGCGCCGCCCGCCGTTTCCCATTCGTCGCCAGACCAGCGGAACCAGTCACTTTTTCCCTGATCGAAGACGTAGAGCGGCTTGTTACAGAGCTTGGCGAATTCCGCTCCCCAGCCGGTCCCGCCACGCACGGTCTGGTCGTCGAGAATCGTGCCCAGCACGTAGACTTCCTGACCGTGATTCACCTGATACCAGAGCGTTTGCAGGACCTTGCGGATGGTGAGGCTATCGGAAAAGCGCCGGTGCATGAGGCGTGAGACGTACGCGAGGCTGACGTCGCCCGCGAGCAGTTCCTCGTGGTTGAGCACGCGAACACCACGCTGCCGGAGAATCGGGTGGCCGTCAAACGTGAAATTAACTTCCTCGACCCCGTGTCGCTCGGCGCACGCGCCGAATTCCGCTTCCGCACCCGCCGCGCCGCCGCTGAAGAGAATGCAGTCTGAAGCGTTCATGCGCGCGATCATAACGGATTGGTCAGTTCATTGAGCAGGCGCCCGGCCCGCGCGGATCGCCGCAGCTGCCGCATGCCGACGGCCCTGCGGAGCGGGGCGCAAACGTTGGCGCATGGGCGCCCACCGCGAACACCGACAGCTGCTTGTCGAGTGCATCGCTGCGGCACGAGGGACAGGCTTTGACCGTCTCGTCCCGCACCAGCAGCTCGAACTGATGATGGCAACTCCGGCACTCGTATTCGTAAAGCGGCATAGCTACAGGATAATACGGACGCGGTGCTTATGCGCCACGCCGGTGGAGCGGTCCCGACTCTGGCCGCCTGCAGTCGCGCGGCCGCCAGTCGATGGCCGGTGTGCGAGTGTCCTCATGTCCAGAATGATCCGCGCTGCCGTCATGCCGGGGCCCCGACTGCCGGTCGAAATCCGGGAGTTCGCCGAGCCGCAGATCGAGCCGGGCGGAATGCTGCTGCGCACGCTGTATTCGGAAGTGTGTGGCACCGACGTCCACCTCTGGCACGGGAGGCTGGCCGGAGTTCCGTACCCGATTATTCC
>JACCSI010000402.1 GCA_013813075.1 Acidobacteriota bacterium
GCTGATAGACACGCCCGCCGTGGACGACGGGCGACGAGGCAGTGCCAAAGTCGAGATAAATCGGCTGCGGCGGCCACGTGTGCTTCCACAGGAGCTTGCCGTCCATCGAGTAGCAGAACACGCCGCCGTTGCCGCCAAATGAGGCGTACACCCGCTCTCCATCGGTGACCGGCGTCTCCGACGCGTAAGTGTTCTTCCGATGACGGCCGCCGAAAGGCTTGCCGCGATGCGCCTCCTGCCCCCAGACGATCTTGCCGCTCTTTGCATCGAGGGCGTACAGCATGTAGCGGACGTCGCCCGATTCGTTCGTCAGCTCGATGTCGCGGTTGACCACGCGCCGGGTAATTTCGTCGTCGGGGACCCCCTGTTTGGCAAGCTCCGCCGCGTAGTCATTGCCGAAGATGCCCGTCGACGGCGCCTTGAACAGCCCGGGGCTGATCGCCGAAGTGACAAAGACCCTGTCCCGCCAGACAATCGGGGACGACCAACCGCGCCCCGGCAACTCGACCGCCCAACTGATGTTGTGGGTAAGTGACCATTTCTGCGGCAGCGACGACTCGTCGGCGACGCCGGCGCCGTGCGGACCACGAAACTGGGGCCATTCCGACGGTCCGGTGGCGCGGGCCGTCGATGCCATCGCCAGGGTTGCCAACAGCGCGAGCGGCAGAATCTTCATGCGTTGAAGATTGTAAGGGCGGCGAGCCGGGCGGTGGCGAGGGTTCGTCCCTGGGATGAAGGGGGCCCCTTCCTTGAGCTTGTGAAATTAGGTACAATCCCCGGTTGTGGAAGAACTAGCCCACCCGTCTCCGCTCGTCGAGGGTGTCAACGCCCTGCTCGGCCCACTCGGCCTGCACGTCCCCGATTACCTGGTGTTTTGTGCCCTGATCACGCTGATTGTCGGCGTCGTCGGCGTCATGGTTCGCTCCAAGTTGAGCGTCGACAACCCCGGCAAACTCCAGATCGTTCTTGAAGACGTCACCACCTTCATCCTGACGCAGTTGGAGAATGCGATCGGCCCCGGGAAGGGACGTAAGTACATCGCCATCTGCGGCGGCGTCTTCGTATTCATCCTGCTGGGTAATCTGATGGGACAGATCCCCGGCCTCGGCGCACCCACTGGAAATGTCAACGTGCCGTTTGGCTGCGCACTAACGGTGTGGCTGTACTACCACTGGCAGGGCATCAAGGCGCAGGGCCTTGGCTCGTATCTCCTCCACTTCGCCTTCCCGCCGGGAATCCCCAAGGCGCTGGCGCCGCTGATGCTGCCGATTGAGTTGATCAGCCACCTGTCGCGCGTGCTGTCGCTGACGCTGCGTCTCTTCGGCAACATCTTCGGTGAGCACCTGGTCGTGCTCATCATCGCTAGCATCGTGCCGTTTATCGCCCCGCTGCCGATTCAGATGCTCGGCCTCATTGTCGGGCCGCTGCAGGCGTTTATCTTCATGACCCTGACCGCGATCTACCTGAGCGCCGCTGTCGCCGTCGACGACCATCACTAGATGCCCGTGAGTTGGCCGCGTCTGTGGCGGCGTCCGTCTACGGAGCTTTTCGCCCGTACGCGCCGCCAAGGGCGAGCCGTTCGAAGTAGCTAAACGCGGCGTCGGCCACGTCTCCGATCGCGCGTTCGCCGTCGGGGTCGTGGCGCAGGTAAGTCGTCATCGCCGCCAGCGCAAACGGGCGGCCCTCGAGCTCCACGACTGCCGCTTCGGCCCGCACGCCCTCAAGGGTACCGGTCTTGCTGGCGACGCGGACCCGCGACGGCACCGCACCGCGAATCGCACCACCCACTTTGTAAAGAATCTGCACGCCGGCGTCACGGCTGTCTTTGGTCAAGCCATCGCCGCGCCAAAGCACTTCGACGGATTTGACGAGGGACGCGGGTGACGCTACGTTCTCATCACCACGCTTCACCGCTGCGGCATCCATCATCTTTCTGCGCAACAGGATGTCGGGCATCCCCATCGCCTGGGTGCGTGCGTTGACGTTAGCCATCCCAACCGCCTCAATCACGACATTCGTGGCTGTGTTGTCGCTGACGATCATCATCAGTGCCGCGTGATCGGCGAGCGACAGCAGCGGAGCCGACAAATGCTGCAACACTCCGCTGCCGGCGGCGACCTGGCGCCGCTCGAGCCGGGCCGGTTGGTTCAGCGCCAGCTTGCCTTCCTCGGCCTGCTTCAACAACTCGTAAAGAATCGACAGCTTGATGGTTGACGCTGTTGGAAACGGTTGCATCGGCAACCGCGCGGCCACACGTTCGTTCGACGTGAGATCGACGACAGCGAAGCCCAGTGTGCCATCGAGCCGCGACGCAATTCCGTCGAGGCGACGCTGCAGCTGCTCCCGGAGGTCCTGCTGCAATGGTCCGGTCTGGGCGGCAAGCGAGGTGGTCAGAAGCGAAACGGCGAGCACCCATCGCAGCATGCTGTTTCCTCAGTCTTTCTCGGCGGGGTCTCCGCGTCTATTAAGCTGCGTCTGTGTCAGGCCGTGATCTTCACCACTACCACCGTCTGATCGTCTGTCTGCTCCGCTTCGCCTCGAAATGCCTGCATGGCGCCGAAGATGGCGGCGACGATCTCCTTGGCCGCCAGCTCACGATTGGCCTGGACCACCTCCATCACGCCCAGCGAGCCAAACTCTTCACCCGCGGCGTTGAAGGTCTCCGACATTCCGTCGGAGCAGAACACGAACACATCGTTGGTCTTCAATTCCACCGTCAACTCGTCGTAGGTGGAGGTGGGAAAGGAGCCGAGCGGAACGCCTGGTAAGTCGATCTGTTCGACCTTCTCGCCACAGACGTGCAGCGGATACGGCAAGCCCGAATTCGCGAACGTCGCCGTCCGCCGCTTCAGGTCGAATACCGAGTAGCACAGCGTGCAGTAGTACTCCTCCAGCCCGCGCTCGTTGAGAATGCGGTTGAGCGACGTCAACACGGTGCCCGCGGAACCTCGCTCCGGCATGAAGCGACCTCGATACGCGCGGCCGCGCACGACCTCGCCGACAAACGAGCTATAGAGCGCCGCCGGCACCCCCTTCCCAGACACGTCGCCGACCGCAACGACCAGCACATTGGGCTCGGGCGACAGGAACTCGTAGATGTCGCCGCCCAACTCGCGCGCCGGTTCGAACCGCCACGCCACATCGACGCCCTTGATCTTCTTCGGCAGCTGTTGGGGCAGCAACGCCATCTGCACGCGCTGCGCAAAACGCAGCTCCTTCTCGAGGCGAATCTCGTTGTCACGAATCGACGCATAGAGCCGCGCGTTCTCAATCGCCACCGCGGCCTGCGACGACAGCAACGTCAGCAGCTCGACGTGCTTCTTCGAAAACGCGTCGAGGTCGGGGCTCTCGAGATCGAACACGCCGATGCAGCGATCCTTCAGCAGCAGCGGAATCACGAGCTCCGATCGCACGTCCGTGACCGCGTTGATGTAGCGCGAATCCTTCGACACATCCGGCACCAGCACCGCTTCCTTGTGCAGGGCGGCATAGCCGACGAGCCCTACGCCGATCTTGATGGGCGGCACCGCCTTGGCATCGCCGTAGCTGATCGCGGTCTTCATTTCGAGCATCCCGAGGGTGTCGTCCACCAACGCGATGCCGAACGTGCGGTAGTCGATGAGCCGCTTGACGAGATGTGCGACACGCGTCAGGAGCTCTTCGAGATCGAGAATGGCACTCATCTCACGGCCAATCTCGGCCAGGGTTTCGAGCATATCGGCATATGCCCGCTCGCTCTCGAACAGCCGCGCGTTGACGAGCGCCTGTGCGACATGCGCCGCGAACTGGCGCAGCATGTCTTCGTCCCGTTCCGTGAAGGCGTGCTTCTTGTCCGACAGCAGGTTGAGCGCCCCCAGCACCTTGCCCTGGTGCCGCAGCGGCACCGCCAGACCGGAGTTGACGTTCTCGACCACGCCCATCCAGCGCGGCTCGGCGCTGACGTCGCCGACGCGAATGGGCCGCTGTTCAGCGACCGCGGTGCCAACGACGCCCTGGCCAACCTGCAGGCGGAAGTTCTTGACGACGTCGTCGGGGTAGCCGACGGCATAGGCGATGTGGAGATCGCCACGGCGTTCGTCGAGCAGGTACACCGAGAACACCGTGTACGTGGTCAGCCGCGCAATCAGGTGTGGAAGTTTCTGCAGCAGTTCGTCGAAGTCGAGGACCGAGGTGACCTCGCGGCCCAGCTCGAACAGCGTCGCCAGCAGTTCCGTGTCAGAGCTGGCGGCCGGAGATGGAGCTGGAGAGGTGTCCTGGCCGATGAAACCCTCTTCCGAAGACGACGTCATTGCGTGGTGATTTTTCCGGAACCGAGTGTGTGTCGCGTCACCCAATCGTAGATGCGCGTCAGCCGATCCTTCTGATGGTAATACTCGGAAATGCCGTGGCCTTCGCGCGGGTAAAACACCAGCTCGGTGGTCTTGCCACGATCCTTGAGGCCGCGGAACAGTTCGTAGGCCTGCCCGGTCGGTACGCGTTCGTCGTTGCCGCCGTGCAGAATCAACGTCGGCGTCTGTACCTTGTCGATGAACGTCATCGCCGAGCGCGCTGTGTAGAGCGGCATCGTCTCTTTTGCCGGGTAGCCGCCAAAGTACGTGACGAGCACGTTGGGAATGTCGTTGGTGCCGTACATGCTCGCCATGTTGGTGAGGCCGGCACCAACCATCGCCGCCTTGAACCGATTGGTCTGTGTAATCACCCAGGCCGTCATGTAACCACCGTAGCTCCATCCGATATGCGCGAGACGATCCGGGTCGGCGATTCCCTTGGCGATGAGGGCATCGACGCCGGTCATGATGTCGCGGTAGTCGCCGCCACCCCAATCGTTGATGTTGGCCCGCAGAAACTTCTCCCCGTAGTTCGTGCTCCCGCGTGGGTTCGGATAGAACACTGCCCAGCCCTGTCCCGCCCAGAGCTGGCCGCCTTCGAGGCCGCCGACCCGGTAGTTGTTGAGGAATACCCCGGCGGGTCCCCCGTGCGCGACGACGAGAGTGGGATATTTCTTTCCAGCAGTGAACCCCACCGGCTTCAGCAGCACACCCTCGACGTCAATGCCGTCGCTGCTCTTCCAGGTCACCACTTCCGTATTGCCGAGCGCGAAGCTCGCCGCCTGCGGATTGGTGTCGGTCAGTTTTCGGAAGTTTGCAAACGCCGCATCCGTCACGTAAATCTCACTCGGCGTGTCGGGCGCGTCCATCGTCACCGTCACGACCTTGCCGTCGTGGCTTCGTGATCCGTACGACAGCGTTCTATTGCGGGTGACCTGCGTGTATCGGCCGGATGCCAGATCAAACGTGATGACTTCGCTGTAGGCCCGGCGACCGCCGACGAAAAAGAGCTGCTTGCTGTCGGCGCTCCACTGCGGCGCGCTGACGCTGCCGTCGTAGTCGCGGCTCGACACGTCCTTGGCCGCATTCTGCGCGACGTTGTAGATGATCAAGTGGCTGTTGCCGATGTAGGACGGATAGGTACCGTCGCCAATCGGTTTCGCGGTCGTCGGCTCAGCGGTCCACGCGATGAGTGTGCCGTCGGGCGACCATTGCGGATTCGACTCGGACCCTGCGCTGGCCGAGATCTTCGTGACCGACCCGGCGACGAAGTCGGCGACGTAAATGTCCGATCGGTCGTCGCGGATCATCGACGTCGGCTTGGCGCTGAACGCGACACGCGTGCTGTCCGCCGACCATGTGGGGCGGCCGCCAACTGTATAGCTCGTGCCCTCGGTCACCCGGGTCACTGGACTCGGGGCGGCCGTGGGCCTGATCCCTGCCGTGGGCTGGTCGACCACGATCGTCCAGATGTGCGCGTAGCGGAAGTCAGCTTCGAAGACGCGAGCGTCGTCGCGTTTCCTGGTCGCCGCTTCCTGGTCGCTAC
>JACCSI010000430.1 GCA_013813075.1 Acidobacteriota bacterium
CACCGGATCCGGCGGTCGCGTCACCTCCGGGTCCCGCACGTCGCCTGTGTGGCTCCGTTACTGCTGAGTGGTCGTAGGTCTGACGGGGGCCTTTGGCTCCGTGTCCCACCAGAACTGTTTCGGCAAGGTCTTCTGCTCCGGCCACACCATGTTCAGCGTGTCGGCTTCGTATAACTCACCGTTCTTCATGACGTAGCGGATCGAATTCGTGTTCCGGATGTTCTCGAGCGGGTTCTTGTCGAGCACGACGAGGTCCGCCATTTTCCCGGCCTCGAGAGAACCGAGGTCCTGTTGCATCCCAATCGCCTCGGCGCCGAAGATAGTGATCACCTTCAGCGTCTCGTGATTGGTCAGGCCGCCCGACTGCAGGTTCCACGTTTCCCAATGCGCGCCGAGGCCTTGCAGCTGCCCGTGGCTGCCGAGACCCGCCTTGCCCCCCGCGTGCACGATGTCGGCGACGCCTTTGGCGATGGCCGTGTGTCCATACTCCTCTGGCAGGAACCACTGCGTGCGGCGGCGAATCATGCTGTCGAGCAGTTCCCATGGCACCCACTTGCGGAGCTTCTGGTCGCCGAGAAGATTCTCGGTTTGAAAGTAGTAGTTCTCGCTCCACGGCGCCCCGTATGCCACCAGAATTGTCGGTGTATAGAACGTCTTGGTGCGCGCCACGAACTCGACCACATCCTTGTGGAGCGGCATGATCGGGAAGCTGTGCTCCTGTCCGGAGTAGCCGTCGGCCATCTGCGTCAGGTTCAGCTTGAGATCCAGTGACCCTTCAATCGTCGCGGTAATGCCGTATTCCTTGCATGCCTCGATAATCCACTGGCGCACGTTGCGGTCGCCGGCAACGTACTGCTTGATCGTGTTGGTGTGATACGCGTCGCGGTAGCGCTTGATGAAGTTGAAGGCGGCTTCGCGCGAGTCGATGCCGGACCCGGCAAAAACGCCAGGTCCGGTCGCGTAGACACGCGGCCCCGGCATGACGCCGGCATCCACCATGTCGGCATACGCGAACACGTCAGGCGTTGACGTCTGCGGATCGCGCGTGGTCGTCACCCCGTAGGCCAGATTGGCGAGATACTGCCACACCTCGGTCTGGTGAAGACCGCGCGGCGCCCACATATGCGAGTGCACGTCGATCAGGCCCGGCATGATCGTCTTGCCGGCGACGTTGATGGTGCGTGTGCGGGCCGGAGCGTTGAGCGCGCCCTTCCTGCCGACGCCTGCAATCTTGTTGTCCGTGATCAGCACGTCGCCGTTGGCGATGACCTCGTCACCTTTCATCGTGATGATGCGCGCACCGGTCAGCAGCACCGATCCTTTGGCGCGCGCGCGCGGCATTTCGATGACCACGTCGGTCTTTCGTGGTGTCTCGGTGTCGACTGGCTGCTCGAAGAACTGCGCGCCCCAGGCCCAGGTCACTGCCGTGCCGTCGCGCGTCCACTGCAGGTAGTCGCCGCCCTCGGCCGAAATGCGTTTCACCGGCACCACGGCGTTTTCCCCGCGTCCCGTGATGCGAATGTCGACCGTTTCGCGCCCCGCCATCGGGACGGTGACCATGAAATGTCGCCCCTGCAGGCTGACAGCCGCGCGCAGGCCGTCAGGCGACAGCCGAATTTCGGTCGCACTCGGCGGGTTGTTGCCTGGCCCGACGCCAGTGACGCGGAAGTGCGTGCGGCGATCGTACCCATCCAGCGTGATCGACTGCAGACCGCGACTGCCGGACAGGTAGACGCGCCTGGAGTCGTTGCGCGCGAAATGTGGACCGCGCCCACCCTGCGCGGAAGCGATAAACACTGCCGCCCCTCCCGCGGCGGGCATTGCCCGCAGTTCCAGCGTATTGGGCGGACTGACGCCGCCAATCTCAGACGGCGCTGCGTCTTCGTCGGGCGCCGGGATGTCGAGCAGCACGGAGTACAGCTGGTCGGCAGCGGCGCCGCGGATAAACACGATGCTCGCGCCGTCGGGCGCATAGACCGGATCGAGATAGTAGCCCTCGGCCGTGGTCAGCGTGCGCGGCTCCCCGCCCCCTGCCGCGACGCGCTTGATATGCCCCCCGGCGGTCGTCCAGGTCACGTAGGCGATCGACTGTCCGTCGGGCGACCACGTCGGCATGAACTCCCCTTCGCTGGCCGTGGTCAGCCGCCGTGGTGTGCCGGACGGCATGTCCATGATGTAGAGGTGGTTCATCGCCCCGAATACCAGGCGTTTGCCGTCGGGTGACAGCGTTGGCCAGCGGATGAGACGGGCGCGCACGTTGTCGCTGTCCTCGACTCGCACCGGCGTGTAAACCCGCGGTGCGATCTCCGCCTGCACGCGCACCGTCATCGGGATCGCGCGCGTCTCGCCGCTGGCGAGGTCAACGCGATGCAGCTTGCCGCCAATCGGGACGATCAGGGACTGCCCGTCGGGCATGAAGTCGTATCGCGGCAGCGTGTCGCGGCTCGCTCGCGACTCCTGATCGTCGCGCGTCACCGGGTAGGCGAGCCAGCGTTCGGCGCCGGTGTCGAGATTGCGGACGCGCAATCCGGTTTGTGTCTTGTGGCGTGTGCCGTAGACCATCCACTTGCCATCGGGCGAGAGCACGGGACGCATCGCCGACCCGCGCGCGTTGGTCACCTGCGACGCGTCGCCGGTCTCGCGATCGTGTCGATACACCTGCCACAACGGAAACTGCGCATTGTAGGTGAACGTGCCAGTGCGCTGCGCATAGTAGATGAAGCGGCCGTCCGGTGACACCGCAGCGCCCATCTTGTTGGTCGGCGGCGCAGGCGGTGGGCCCTGCGCGTCCGGCGCGGGCTGCGGGGGCGGCGCCGGTCCGATGCGCACGCCAGTGCCGCCGTCCCGGTGATACATGAACATGCCAAACGTGCCGGGCTCGGGCGGCCGCGACTTCGAGACGATGATGAATTGCCCGTCCGGCGTCCACGCCGGCGACACCATGATCTGCGGACGGTCGTTGGTCTTCTGATCCTTGCTGATCGCGCGGGGATTCGAGCCGTCGGCGTTTGCGACCCAGAGGTTCTCGACGCCGCTGCGATCGCTCAGAAACGCGATCATCTTGCCGTCGGGCGAGTATGTCGGCTGGCTCTCGAACGACAGGCCACCCATGATGCGTGCGGCGGCTCCGCCATCGATCGGCACCGTGTAAAGGTCGCCCAGGACGTCGAACAGAATGCTGCGTCCGTCCGGAGACACGTCGAGTGATGGCCACGTGACTTCGTCCGTGGTGAACTCGATCGTCTCTGCAGTCTTCAGCGTGAACCCTTCAGGCGTGCGATTACCCTCGCCTTGGGGTTCCTGACCCTGGGTGGGCACGAACGTCGCCGCTGAGACGAGGCCGACCGCAAGCAGCAGGTGCGCAAACTTCATGACTCCTCCTGGAGGATTCGCATGATATCGGGTTTCCGCCGAATGCTGGTCGAGACATGGGTCCCACTCTCCGTCATCCCGGCGCCCGAAGTAACATTTGCGGAGTGTGATGATTGTTCTTACGCTCTTGACGGTTGCGGTTTTGGGTCTTCAATCCACTGCCGCCCGTCCGTCTGCTCAAGGCCTGCCGCGTGCCACCCCGGAAGCGGTCGGCTTGTCCTCTACCGAACTGGCTAAAGCGACCGATTTGCTCAAGCAGGTTATCGCGGAGCACAAGATTGCCGGCGCCGTGGCGGCGGTCGCACGCCAGGGGCAACTCATTTACGTTCAAGCCGTGGGGGTGCAGGACCTCGATACCCGCGCGCCGATGACCGAGCGATCGGTCTTCCGCATTTATTCGATGACGCGTCCGGTGACCGCGGTGGCAGCCATGATGCTGCTCGAGGACGGGCGATTTCGGCTCGACGACCCGATTGCGAAGTACCTTCCGGAGTTTGCCAACGTGATGGTGGCGACGCCTCAAGGACCGCGGCGTCCATCGCGCGACATCACCGTCGAGGATCTGCTGCTCCATACCTCCGGCATCAACGATCGCCA
>JACCSI010000434.1 GCA_013813075.1 Acidobacteriota bacterium
GGTCGCCCATGTGCACGACATTCGCGCGCTCGAACTCAATGACGGCGTCACCGCCGGTGTGGCCCGGCCCGTAGTAATACCCCCACATCTTCTCGTCACCAACGTCCTGCGACCAGCTTTCCCCGAACATGACGTCCGCGTACGCCTGTTGCGCCGCGGTACCGGCTTTCTCCGTGGTTTCGCGGTGCAGCTTGGCGCAGCGCTCCTGCTGCACGATGCGCTTCACCGCCGGACGGAACGCGACGTTACCGCCGGTGTGATCGCCGTGGTAATGCGTGTTGATCACTAACTCGATGCCTTTGGGCGAGCGCTGCTGTAAGCCTTCGACGCAGGTTTTCGCAGTGGCCGGAAACTGCGCGTCGACGGCAACGGCGCCGGACGGACCGGCGAGCCAGCCGATGGTTCCACCTTGACCAGTAAAGATGCCAACGTTACGGCGAATGTCCGTGAATGCGGTGACCGGCGGTGCCGGCGTTTGCGCGGGCTGGCCCCACAGGCGGGCGCCGGGGAATGCCGCGCCGGCAAGGGCAAGGGACGACGTGGTGAGAAACTGACGGCGATCGACGCTCAAGGCAAACTCCTTCCCCGCGACGCTGCGCGGGGAAGGCAGAATACCTCACGCCGGCGGTGGCTACTGCTGACAGGCGTTTAAGGCGTTAACCCACCCCGTGCCATGGAATGCCTTGGGATCGGTGGCGATCGCGCTGCGTTGCAGAGAGGTCTGCAGCGCGCCCAGCGAGATGCCGGGGTTCCTCTGCTTGATGATCGCGGCTACGGCCGCGGCTGCCGGCGCCGCCATGCTAGTACCTGCGGCCCATGAGTACGACGTGACCGACGTCGCGGGGCCACGGCTGGTGCTCAGCACCATGTCGAATACCCAGCAGGGGCGGGTGATCGAACCCGATGGCTTGATTGGGCGCGTGCACAGGGCGTCGCCTGGCAGGGCGAAGTCGCCGCCTGGGGCCGAGACCTTGATCGCTGACACCCCATAGTTGGTGTACGACGCGGGACGATCGAAATTGGTCGCGCCGAGCGCGAAGCCGACCGGGCCGGTGGCCGACACGGCCAGGCCCGAGCCCGATTCGGCGGGGACCGAGATCAAGTTGCCCGCGTGCTGCAAGTCAACACCGTCGTTGCCGGCGGCCGAGATGACGAGTACGCCATAGCGGTTCGCGAAGTTCACGGCCTTGTTCATCGCCGCGACCAGCTGTCCCGCGCCGGTGTCGTTCTTGGGAAACAGCGCGCCAAGACTCATGTTAATGATGTCGGCGCCCGCGCCGCCCTGGGCGATTGGGGTCGCCGCATACAGGATCCCTTGGATGACGCCGCCAACCCGGTTAATTACTTAACGGGCGTGTACAGGTAATCGAGAGCCAGATTGGTGAGCGCCCTCACCCCGACGGGCAGCGCGGATTCATCGGCCGCAAACAGCGGCGAGTGATTCTGCGGCGCGGTCTTGGGATCGACGCCTTTGGGGGTGACGCCCAGAAAGAAGAACATTCCCGGCACCTTGTGCTGGTAAAACGAGAAGTCTTCGGCCGTGCCGGTGAGCGGCCCAATTTTCACGTTTTCGCCGCCAGCCACTCGTCGTAATGTCGGCGCCATCTGCTCGGTGAGCGTCGCGTCGTTGATGGTGGCGGGATAGCCAATGCCGTAGCTAATCTCGGCGGTCGCGCCCAAGCCCTCCGCCGTTTTGGTGGCAATGTCACGGATACGGCGGTGGATATCCTTGCGCACGTCCTCGTTGAAGGCGCGCACCGTGCCGAGCAGTTCGACCGTTTCCGGGACGATATTGAAGCGGTTGCCGCCATTGAACGCGCCAATCGTCACCACTGCCGGCGCCTCCGTGATGTTCACCGAGCGGCTGACGATGGTTTGCAGCGCCATGACAATTTGCGAGCCCACGACGATCGGATCGACACCGCCCCACGGCACCGCGCCGTGCGTCTGACGTCCTTTGATGCGGATAGTGAAGCCGTCCCCACTGGCCATCAATGGACCTGACCGATACTCAATCGTGCCGGCGGTCATGGGAAACACGTGCAACCCGAAGATCGCATCCACTTTTGGGTTGTCGAGCACGCCTTCCTTGATCATCAACTCGGCGCCTCCCTGTTCGCCGGCGGGCGGGCCCTCTTCGGCCGGTTGGAAGACCAGCTTGATGCTGCCGGGAATCTGGTCCCGCATTCTCGCGAAGATGGTGGCGGCGCCAAGCAGCATGGCCATGTGGTTGTCGTGGCCGCACGCGTGCATCACGCCGACCTCCTGGCCGTTCCACGTCGATTTTGCAATCGATTTGAACGGCAGATCGCCTTGCTCGACGACGGGCAAGGCATCCATGTCCGAGCGCAGGGCGACGACCCTTCCCGGCCTGCCGCCCTTCAGCACGGCGACCACGCCGGTGTGAGCGACGCCGGTCGTCACCTCGTATCCCAGTCGCGTCAATTCATCCGCGATCACCTTCGCGGTGCGCGTTTCCCGGTTGCCCAGTTCCGGGTGCTGATGAAAATCGCGACGCCACTCGACTACCCGTGGTGTCAGTTCTTGCGTCAGACGATCCACCTGCCCTGCCAGCGGGTTGGCTTGCTGTGCCGCGGCGAGGGACGGGAGCAGGAGCACGAGAGTGGCGATGACCAGCTGCATCGGAGGATTTTATCCTGTCTGACCTGGGCCTCGGACTGAGGCTATTGGCTCGTCGTCCGGCACTCGCCGCCGCCGCTGTCTTCTCACTGGCCCTTGGTATCGGCGCCAAGATCACCATTTTCAGCGTGCTTCACGCCGTCGTCCTTAACCCCTTGCCGTACGAGCCGGTCACGGCGAGCCGGAGCGCCTTCAAGCCCTGAGCGCCTCGGGAACCTCCTTTGCGACGCTGGGCGCCAGCGCCGCGCGGGGCCGCGCCTTGTTACCCCACGACGACGACCCGGGGGCTGCTGAGGTCGCTGTGCTCAGCGACGGCCTCTGGCATCGCGCCTTCGGTGCCTCCCCCGATGCCCTGGGC
>JACCSI010000504.1 GCA_013813075.1 Acidobacteriota bacterium
CGGCCGCACGCTCGGCCTGATCGGCTTTGGCAGCATCGGCCAGGAAGTCGCGCGGCGCGCGCGTGCGTTTGGCATGCCGGTTGTGGTCTGGAGCCGTCGCTTCGCGGCGAGCGCCGACGCTCGACAGCAGGCGATGGAGCAGTTCGATATCGAAGTCGTGGCCAGCGCCGGAGAAGTTGCTGCCCGCGCCGACGTCCTCAGCATTCATCTGTCGCTCACGAAAGAAACGCGCGGGTTTGTCGATGCCAACGTGTTGCGGCACCTCAAGACCGGCGCCATGGTCATCAACACCGCACGTGGCGAGGTGCTCGATTACACTGCGCTGGCCGCCGCGATTACCGAGAAACAGTTGCGTGTGGGCCTGGACGTGTTTGCCAACGAACCGTCCGCTGCCGAGGGGGCGATCGATGATCCCATCTTGTCGCTGCCCAACGTCATTGGCACGCATCACATTGGCGCGTCCACCGACCAGGCACAGGCAGCGATTGCCGACGAAACGGTACGGATCGTGCGCACCTTCGTCGAAACCGGGCGGGTGCCCAACGTCGTCAATCTGGCGCAGCACACGCCGGCGACGCACATGCTCGTCGTGCGTCATCGCGATAAGCCCGGTGTCCTGGCTCACATTTTCGAACGCCTCAGGGACGCCAATCTGAATGTCCAGGAAACCGAGAACATCATCTTCGAGGGCGCCCACGCGGCCGTCGCACGGATCAACCTCGACGGCGAGCCGTCGACCGCGACGATCGCAGCGATTCAATCGGAGCATCCGGATGTGCTGAACTTGCAGTTGGTAAAGCTGCGCTGAAGACACGTCGTTCGGGCTGAATTTGTAGGATTTGTCACATGACCACTACCGCACAGCGCATATTCAATTTTTCCGCGGGCCCCGCCGTGCTCCCGCGTCCCGTTCTTGAAGAAGCACAGCGTGATCTCGTGTCACTGCCGGGCGTCGGCATGTCCATCCTCGAGATCAGCCATCGCTCCAGAACGTTCGAAGACATCCTGGCGCGCACCGAAGCGGATCTCCGCACTCTCGGCAACATCCCCGGCTCATACAAAGTGCTGTTTCTGCAAGGGGGCGCGTCGCTGCAGTTTTCGATGGTGCCGATGAACCTGCTCGGGAGCGGGCGCACGGCGGACTACATCGTGACCGGCGGCTGGGCACAAAAAGCCGTCAAGGAAGCACAGCGTGTGGGCACGGTCAACGTGGCGGCATCGACCGAGTCCGAGAACTTCTCGCGGATCCCGCGTCAGAACGAAACCACGCTGACCCCCGATGCGGCCTACGTGCATGTCACGACCAACAACACGTTGTTCGGCACCCAGTGGAAGACGGTGCCCTCGGTCGGCGATGTGCCGCTTGTGGCCGACACCTCGTCCGACATGTTCAGCCGACCGATTGATGTCGCGCGCTACGGCGTCATCTACGCGGGCGCGCAGAAGAACCTTGGCCCTTCCGGCGTGACATTGGTCATCATCCGCGACGATCTGCTGGCGCGGTCGCCGAAGTCACTGCCGACGATGCTCAACTACGCGGTGCACGCGGAGAACGGGTCGATGTATAACACGCCGCCGTGTTTCGGCATCTACCTGATGGGCCTGGTGGCGAAGTGGGCGCTCGCCGAGGGCGGGCTGGCCAAGGTAGCCGAGCGCAACGAGCGCAAGGCCGGGAAGTTGTACCGCGAGATCGATCGCTCCGGCTTCTATCGCGGCACCGCCGCGGGCGATTCGCGCTCAATGATGAACGTGACGTTTCGATTACCGGACGTGGATCTGGAAAAGTCCTTTGTCAAGGAATCCACCGCCGCCGGCCTCGACGGCCTGAAGGGGCACCGGTCGGTGGGCGGCATGCGCGCTTCGATCTACAACGCGTTTCCCGAAGAGGGCGTCGACGCCCTGGTGCAGTTCATGCAGGAATTTGAGAAGAAAAACGGATAACACGCTTCGGTGTCCGTATCGCTATTCGGGCGGGCGATTGTAGCCGCCGCGACCCCGCCCCCGTCGCCGCCTGCCGCGCCTTCGGCGCGCTGGGAGCGCAGTTTCCCCCGTTGCGGCCGGCGCTTCGCCCTCAGGAACAGGCAGCGCGGCGGTGGCTTCGAGAAAGCCGCGCCAATGCTCGAACGCTTCCGGCGCCTGCCCGTGAATCTCGAGCCACACCAGCGCTTCCTGGAACGGGCTGCGATGCATCAGCGCCCGTTTGGCCCGGGGCGAGGATTCGAGGTCCACCAACCGCCGCTGCAGGGATAGCACCTGCCGCAGGCGCTCGGTGTCGCGGCGCGCGACCGGCAACATCCCGATGAGCAGCGGCGGTTCTTTTGGCGCTCGCCGAAAACGGCGCCCCTCTACCTGTTCGACGAACTCTTCAACGTCCGGATAGGCGCGCTTCGGCATCAGGCCCAGGGGTACCAGTAAGGTGCCCAGAAGAATCGGGTTCGTCAAACCTTCCGGCATGCTCGCGAAGCGGAGGCGGTAGCGGTCCAGCGCGCCCAGCGCACTCCATAAGGCCTCCGATGCGCCGCGATGAAGCTCCGGCGTGATCTTCTCGAGCAGGCCATACTGCCCAAGCAAGCGGAAGGTCTTTTCCGCCGATCCCGAGCGAAGCACTTTGTAGTACTCCTCGATTAAACGTGCCGGCGACGCGTTGGCTATGAGGTGACGATGTTCGGCAATGCCTTCGACGACTGGCTCATCGAGCGTGAACCCCAGGCGCGCGGCAAATGCCACTGCCCGGAACATTCGCACCGGGTCTTCCTGAAAGCGTTGGCCCGGATCGCCAATTGATCTGATGATGCCGTCACGAAGGTCCTGCAATCCGCCGACGTAATCGATAATCGAAAACGTAGCGATGTCGTAGAACAGCGCATTGATCGTGAAGTCGCGACGAAACGCGTCTTCTTCGGGCGTGCCAAACGTGTTGTCGTGACGAATCAGCAGATCCGCAGGCGGCGCCTCGACCTCCCCGTGGTCCGGCGGTGCGGTGGTCGCCGGTTCGTTTTCGGTCCCCGGCAGGACGTTGCGGCGAAAGGTGGCAACTTCGATCGCCTTGTTGCCGAAGCGCACGTGCGCCAGTCGGAAGCGGCGCCCGATAATCCAGCAATTTCGGAATAGCTTTTTAATCTGATACGGATGGGCGTCGGTACCGATGTCGAAGTCCTTCGGCCGGCGCTCCAGCAGCAGGTCGCGAACGCTGCCGCCCACCAGATAGGCGGCGTATTTGGACTGCTGCAGGCGATAGAGCACCTTGAGTGCATCCGGGTCGATGTCCCGGCGAGAGATCGGGTGGTCCGCTCGCGCGATAATCACCGGCTCAGACATCAACCTCGTATTGTACCGCGTGCTACGATCCCCCTATGCGGCGCCCCTTCCGCGTGTCCTGTCTTGTGTGCCTGACCGTGATGTTCACAGGCTGGGCGGTTCCAGTTGCGGGGCAGGCCAGTCGGGGGGATTTGGCGAAGGCGCGGGGGCATTACAACCTGCGGCAGTTCGACGACGCCATCGC
>JACCSI010000525.1 GCA_013813075.1 Acidobacteriota bacterium
AAGAGAACGAGCTCCCTGCACCTCCGCGTGCCACGGCTCCCGCACTCCGGAGCCGCAGTATAAGATCCGCATCATGGCTATTCTGAAGGTCGCACGGATGGGGCATCCCGTTTTGCGACAAAAGGCCCGTCCGATTGAGCCCAAGGAGCTCAAGACCGCCTTGCTTCAGCGTTTCATCGACGACCTGATCGAAACCATGCACGAGTACACCGGCGTCGGGTTGGCGGCGCCGCAAGTGCACCACAGCCTGCGGGTTTTTGTGGCGCACATCGACCCTGACGGACGGGGGGAGGGCGAACCGATTGCGGTCATCAATCCGCAGATCGAAATCATCGGCAACCAGGTTGTCGAGGGCTGGGAGGGATGCCTCAGCATTCCGGATATCCGGGGGCGGGTGCCGCGGGCGCAGCAGATTCGTGTCCTCGCGGTGGATCGTCACGGCAAGCGCATCGAGATTAATGTCCGCGACTTTCCGGCGCGCGTCATTCAACACGAAACCGATCACCTGGACGGCGTGCTGTTCATGGATCGCATGCGCGGCTTCCAGACGCTGACCTTCATGGAAGAGTTCTCGCGCTACCATGCGCCACGCGATGATGACGACGACGAGGACGGCGACGTTGATGAAAAGTAGGGAGGCATCGCGAGACGCCTTCGCGCGCGAAGATCGACAATGAGAAACGTCGTGATAAGCGGCGGCGGCCGTGGCATCGGCCGCGCCATTGCCCTGGCCGTTGCCGAACCCGGTGCGCACGTCGTCATTACCGGCCGCACGGTTGAGGCTCTCGAGGCAACTGCACACGAACTGCGCGCACACGGCGCGGAAGCCACGGCGGTGCCGATGGACGTGGCGGACCATGCGTCGGTGGCACGCGGATTCAGGCGCATCGCGGACCTGGTCACGTCCGTGCACGTGCTGGTCAACAACGCCGGCGTCGGCGGTGGCGAAGCGGTGCAAGGCTCAGACATCGAACGCTGGCGGCGCACCCTTGACGTCAATCTGTTCGGAATGTATCTCGTGACCCGGGAGTGCCTGCCGCTCATGCCTGACGAGTCCCGTATCGTCAACCTGTCGTCGGTGCTGGGGAGGTTCGGGGTGCCCGGCTACACCGCGTACTGTGCCGCCAAGCACGGCGTCATCGGGTATACCCGCGCGCTCGCACTCGAATTGGCGCCTCGACGCATTACGGCAAATGCGCTGGTCCCGGGATGGGTTGACACCACCATGGCGACACAAGGCATGACGCAAGGCGCCGCGGCCACCGGCCTCACGTTCGACGCGTTCCGCACGCAGGCGCTCGACGCGGTCCCAATCAAGCGCATCATCCAGCCTGAAGAAGTAGCGCGTCTCGCAAAATTCCTCGCCGCCCCGGAGTCTGGTGCCATCACCGGCCAGACCTACAATATCTGCGGCGGCCAGACGATGGATTAACAGTCGCCGGGACGCAGGCACCGGGCTACGCATAGTTCGCACTCAACCTGATGCATTGAGTGATGGGTTTGCTGGATCGTTGAGCGTTCCCCGTACAATCGATACTCCTTTGGCCAACTCCCCGATGTGGCTGCCATGGCTGGCTCATCTCTACACCGGACTTGGTGTCGTCGCGGCGCTCGCCGCCGCACTTGCGGTGATCGCCGGCGATTATCGCGGCGCGTTCATCTGGCTCGGCGTGCAAATCGCGATCGACGCCACCGATGGCCTTCTCGCACGTGCGTTGCGCGTCCAGGAGCGCCTGCCGAACTTCGACGGCGGGCGTCTCGACGACATCATCGACTATTTAACCTACGTCTTCGTACCGGTGTTGCTGCTGCTGCATGCGCAACTGCTGCCGCAACGGTGGGGTGTGGTGGTGGCGTCGGTCGTCCTGCTGGCCAGCGGATATGGATTCAGCCAGACCTCAGCCAAAATGAAGACGACGGACTACTTCTTCACCGGGTTCCCGTCGTACTGGAACCTGGTGGCGTTGTATCTGTTCGTCTGCCGGCTGCCGCAGGAGGTCAACGCCGCGATCCTGCTGACCTTTGCAGTTCTCGTCTTCGTGCCGCTCCGCTATGTGTATCCGTCTCGCACGCAGACCTTGAATGGCGTCACCAACGTCCTCGGCGCGGTGTGGGCGCTGGTCACCATGTGGATGGTGTGGCGATTGCCGGTCATCGACCGTCGCCTCGTGGCGTTGTCGTTCGTCTTTCCTGTCTACTACTTCTTCCTGTCCTTCTATCTCGATCGCCGAACACGCCGTAGCGCCTAGTGTCACCCCTCGTCATCATCTTCATCACGGTCTTCATCGACCTGCTCGGGTTCGGCATCATCATTCCGCTGCTGCCGTTCTATGCGCAGTCGTTTGGCGCCAGCGGCTTCACCATTGGCCTGCTCAGTACCGTGTTTTCGCTGATGCAGTTCCTGGTCGCGCCGCTCTGCGGTCGCTGGTCGGACCGCATCGGCCGGCGGCCGATTATTCTTGGAGGACTCCTCGCCTCGTGCCTGGCGTACGCGGCGCTCGCGCTCGCCGACTCGCTGGCATTGGTGTTTCTGGCGCGCATCGTTGGCGGGATTGCCGGGGGCAACATCCCGACGGCCCAGGCGTACATCGCCGACATCACAACGCCGGAGAATCGCGCAAAAGGAATGGGTCTGGTCGGTGCCGCGTTTGGCCTTGGGTTCGTTTTCGGACCGGCTATCGGCGGAATCCTGACGCGGTTTGGTCACGCCACACCAATGTGGTTTGCGGCGGCCCTTTGTTTGGCAAACTTTACCGCAGCCCTGTTTCTGCTGCCCGAATCGCGCCATGGCGAGCGAGCAGGGGTATCGCGCGGCCGCCTTGACCTGCTGCACCGCGCGCGCCGTCACCCGGGGCTGCTGCCGCTGCTGTTGGTCTTCTTCATCGTGTCGGCAGCCTTCTCAGGGTTCGAGGCGACCTTTGCGCTGTTCGCGGAGCGCCGCCATGGGTTGACTGCCGAGACGCTCGGGTTCGTGTTTGCCTTCATCGGGATCATTCTCGCCACCGTGAACGGCCTGCTGGTGGGTCGGGTTGTTCCGATTCTGGGCGAGCGCCGCGTCGTGCCGTTGGCGATTGGGTTGATTGCGGTCGGCCTGTTCCTGGTACCTCTTGCGCAGACTATTCCAACGCTGCTGCTGGCCCTCGGAACACTGGCGATTGGAATGGGGTTCAACAATCCTGCATTGAGCTCAGCCATCTCCCGACTCTCCGACCCGACCGAACAGGGCGGCATGCTGGGGCTGGCGCAGTCGCTTGCGGCGTTGGGCCGGATTGTCGGCCCCACCTGGGGCGGGTTTCTGTTCGATCGCGCCGGCATCACGATGCCGTATGTTTCGGCCGGCACCATCATGACTCTCGGGCTGTTGCTCGCGCTGGTCGGGGTGAGTCGCGCCCAGCTTGCGCGGGCGCCGGTTATTCCATAACGTGGAAGGCATGGCGGACGAAGTTCTCATCTACGGCAAGGACGGCTGCCCCTACACGCTGGCGGCGCGCGAAGACTACGAGCAGCGCCACGTGCCCTTCCGCTACATCAACGTCAAAAAGGACCACACCGAACTCGATCGCATGCTGGCACTGACGGGTGGTCGGCGTCAGGTGCCAGTAATCGTCGACGCGGGCCAGGTCACGATTGGATTCGGCGGTACCTGAGGGGTGTAACGCGCCCGGGCAGGGTGCTGCATCGCAGTCCAGCGTCGATACGTCCTATCCCGTGTTCGGCGGTTGCTTCCTTGTGAAGAATTTCACATAATCTGCCTACCGCGATGCGTGTGCTCGCTGCTTGCGCTTGTCTCCTCGCCGCAACAGGTGCCGCTCCGGCACACACCTAGGCTACGGGGTGCCGCCCGGCCAGCAGACTGCATTTGCCGCACACCAAGATATAGGGTCTCCGCCACGTCAGAAACCCGAGCCCGGCGCCGAAACACCCGACTGGGTCGCACGACAAATCCAAGAGCGCGACACCGGACGCGACTCGCGTACTGAGATGTCGATGCGGCTCTTCGACCGGCAGAGCCGCGTCCGCGAACGATCGCTGCTGCTGACGACGCTCAGC
>JACCSI010000534.1 GCA_013813075.1 Acidobacteriota bacterium
GTCCTGCAGGCGCTCGCGCGTTGCGCGCCGGACTGCTTTGACAACCACGTGATTGCCTGACGTGCCGGTGATGTGGACGCGCCCGGAAAACGTCTTCAGGCGAACCGTCCCGCCTGGCGGTAGCGACAATGTCCGATCGACCGTTTCCGTCTCGCGCGGTTGGTCGCGGTCCTGGTCGTGGTCCCGGTCGCGATCGCGATCGCGATTGCGCTGGGCGGCGGCCGGCGCCGCGAGAATCAATGCGAAGAAGAGCGCCAACACGGGTGTGAACCGACGTCTGATCAAGACCTCCATGACAGAGAGTAGACGGGGTTGCGGTGGGGAAGGTTGATGGGCAGGCGACACATTACCAACGCTTCATGGGAGGGGCAGAGGGCACGGAGACGTAATTTCTCTCTGTGTCTCTATGCCTCTATCGCAATAGAATCCCGGTCAATGATCCACTCGCCGGCGGCCGTCGATCGGGTACTGACGGCCGTGGAGTCGGCGGCCGACGAGATCGTCGATTTCACCGCTGCCCTCATCCGCATTCCGACCGTCAATCCTCCCGGCGAGTTCTACGCCGATTGCGCGCGCCTGATCGGGACGCGTCTCGCGTCGTGCGGATTCGAGATCGAATACCACGCGGCGGAAGGCCGGCCGGAACACACGGTCGCACATCCGCGGCTGAATGTGATCGGCACGCGCCGTGGTCGCAATGCGCGGCCTACCGTGCACCTGAACGGCCATTTCGATGTGGTGCCCGCCGGTGCCGGCTGGAGCGTCGACCCGTTTGGCGGGGTCGTGCGTGACGGCAAGATTTATGGGCGCGGCTCGTGCGACATGAAGGCTGGGATCGCCGCGGCAGTCTATGCCGCCGAGGCCATCCGTCGTGCAGACATCGCGCTTGGCGGCTCAGTGGAGATCAGCGGCACGGTGGACGAAGAGAGCGGTGGGTTCGCCGGCGTGGCGTGGCTGGCGCAGGCCAGACGTCTCACGGCTGACCGCATCGACCACGTCATCATTCCCGAGCCGCTCAACGTCGACCGCATCTGCATCGGCCATCGCGGTGTCTACTGGTTCGAGATCGAAACGCACGGCCGCATTGGCCATGGCAGCATGCCGTTTCTGGGCGTCAACGCCATCGAGCACATGGGCGTCCTCATCGACCGCATGCGCCGTGACCTCTTGCCGGCCATGGCGTCGCGGACCACGGGCATGCCGGTCGTTCCTGACGCCGCGCGCCATGCCACGCTCAATATCAACGGAATTAGCGGCGGTCAGCCGGTCGACGGGATTCAGACACCGTGCGTCGCGGATAGCTGTCGGGCCGTCTTCGATCGGCGTTTTCTGATTGAAGAGGGTTTTGACGCGACCAAGGCCGAAATCGAGACGCTCCTGGACAGCGTGGCCGCGCAGACACCGCAGCTGAGATACGCTTTGCGCGATCTGATGACCGTACATCCGGTGCGCACCCCCGACAATTCTCCGGTCGTCGGTGCACTGTCGGCCGGCATTGAACAGGTCCTGGGGCGAAAGGCGGCGCAAGTGGCCAGCCCTGGCACCTACGATCACAAGCACTTCGACCGAATCGCCGGCATCCGTGACTGTGTGGCGTACGGGCCGGGCATCCTCGACCTGGCGCATCAGCCGGATGAATGGTGTGGCGTCGACGATCTCGTCAACGCCACGAAGGTACTCGCACTCTCGATCCTCGAACTGGCCGGAACTTAGCGAAAGGGTTACACGATGCGGATCATTTTCAGGCGCGGGCTGACCATCACCGCCGCACTCTTCCTGCTCGGGTTCCATGTGTCGTTGGCGGCACAGGCGACCGGCAACATCGCCGGGATCGTCACCGACGACTCAGGCGCCGTGCTGCCAGGCGTCACGATCGAAGTCACCAACACCAACACCGGCCAGACGCGCGGTGCGGTGACACGTGCCGACGGCTATTTTTCGTTGCCGCTGCTGCAGCCGGGGGTCTATCAAATCAAAGGGACGTTGAGTGGCTTCAAGACGTTCGTGCGTGAAGGCGTGACGGTGACCGTCGAGAGCACCGCCCGGGTCGATATGCAGCTGCCGGTCGGCGGGTTACAGGAAAGCATCACGGTCCAAGCCGACGCCCCGCTGGTCGAGACCTCGAACGCGACGCTCGGGATTGTCGTCGACGAAAAGAAAGTCGTCGAGTTGCCCTTGAACGGCCGTAACTTCACGCAACTCGGCACACTGCTTCCCGGCGTCGTCGCACCACCCGCGGCGCTCGGCGGCGCCAGTGGAGAAGCGACACCCGGCGGGTTTGGTGCGACCACCTCCGGCTTCAGCGTCAACGGCATGCGCAATCAATCGAACAACTTCCTGCTCGACGGCGCCAGCAACAACGACACCTTCAACACCGGCTTCGTCCTGCGCCCGCCGCCCGACGCGATCCAGGAATTCAAGATCCTGACCCATTCCTACACCGCCGAATATGGCCGTAGCGCCGGCTCGGTCGTCAACGTTGTCTCGAAGGGTGGCACCAATCAATTGCACGGTGCCGTGTGGGAATTCAATCGTGACGATTCATTGCAGGCCCGCAACTACTTTGTCCCCTCGACGCAGCCTAAGCCGAAGCTGAAACAGAACCAGTTTGGCTTCAGCCTCGGGGGACCGGTGATGCGTAACCGCCTGTTCGGCTTTGGCTATTACGAGGGCTTCCGCAACACCAGCGGCGTCACCCAGAACTTCATCGTGCTGACCGACGCCCAACGCACCGGCGCGTTCGGCGCGACCGTGATTCGCGATCCGCTCACCGGATTGCCGTTTCCCAACAATCAGATTCCCGCCGATCGCATCGATCCGGCCGCGCTGAAGATGCTCCTGTTGATCCCGGCGCCCAACCTCGCGGCCTTTCCGTCCAATTACTCCGCCACGGGAACCTACGAGTTCGACCGCGACAACCTGGACTTCAAGGTGAACTACAACCCGGGGACACGCGGCTCGATCTTCGCGCGCTACTCGATTTCGCCGAGCGATATTTTCGATCCGCCATCGCTGGGCGACGCCGGGGGCGACGCGTTGGCCGGCGGGCAGCCGGGCCGCGCCCCGGGCAGAATCCAGAGTACGGCGGTCGGTGCGACC
>JACCSI010000546.1 GCA_013813075.1 Acidobacteriota bacterium
GAGCCGATCAAGCCGAATTCCTCCGCGTCCCAGAACGCGAACTTGATGGAGCGCTCGGGCCGCCAACCCGCGCGCGCCAGCGCCGCCAGGCCGCGCGCCACTTCGAACGTCGAGGCCAGGCCGGTGCCGGGATCCATGCCGCCAAAACTCCACGCGTCATGGTGGGTCCCGAGGACGACCCAGCGGTCAGGGTCGCGCCCGGGCAGCGTCGCGATGACGTTGCGGATAGGACGACGGCGTGCGTCCATCTGGACATCGAGACGCACGATAACCGGGCCAGGACCAAGCCGGTACGTGAACGGCAGACCGCCCTGGAATCCAGAGCCGGTGGGCGCCGGGGCGCCCTCAAGCCGCGACAGCACCTTCGACGCTTCCTTCCACGACAGCACAACGGCGGGGATCTTGGGCAGCGTCGGCGCGGTGGCAGGGTCCATCGCGGGCGTCGCGGCGGTCGCACCCACGCCCGGCGTCAACGGATCGCCGTGCCAGTACCAGCTGTATTTGCCGTTGCCGCTCTGCGACTGGAAGTCGGCGCGCCACGGTCCGTCGGGCCAGGTCACACCGCGCACATAGCCATCGTCCGCCGGATCCGAGTAGATGATGATCCCGGCGGCACCCGCCTGCTCCGCCGTGTGAATCTTCACGGCGCGGTGACTGCGGGCATAGCGGGCGATGACGATCTTGCCGCGCACTTCGACTCCTGCCGCCGCCAGGCGCGCGTAATCGGGCGGGAGCCCGTAGTTCGCATACACCACCGGTGCCGTCACGGTTCCGGATGCCGAGTAGGCGACAAACGCCGGGCCGAGCTCGGGATGTGCGCTATCGCGATCCTGCGCGAGGGCGGGTTCGTTGACGACGAGCGAGCCCGGGCTGGGTGAAATGATGTCGACCTTGATGCTGCGCGGCGTCGACAGGTGGACGAGGTACTCGCGCACCTCGGTGTGCAGTCCGGCCTCGTCAAGTGACCGTCGCACGCGGTCGGCCACTTCCATCGAACGCGGCGACCCCCCGATATGTGGGTGTTCGGTCACTTGCCGGTGAATCGCGCTGATCGAGTCGGTGGACACGCCAGTGAGATACCGCTGCTCGATCTCGCCGGTGGCAGTCGTCGTGCGCGGCGCGCCAACCGCTGTTTGTGCCGGCCGCGGCACCACGGGGAGCACCAGCCGCGACGGATGCGACTGGTCGTGCAGAATGGTTTGCGTCGCGCGGATCACGTCGCGATCCTCGCCAAATGTGCCGCCCGTGTTGGGATTGCGATCAAAGCGAGGGAAGTTGCTGCTCGACACCTCGAGGCGAATCCGGTGCCCGGCGCGAAACAGGTTGGAGGTGGCGCCGAGGTCGATGGTGATCTCGGTTGGTTCGCCGGGTGTCAGTAAGGTGGGCGAGGTCTTGCCGCGGCGGTAACGGGCGCGCAGTATGCCGTCGGTGAGCGCACGCGCCGTGCCGTCCGGAAATACATCGACCAGCGTGCCGGTAAAGTCCGTGTCCCGAGCGCTCGACGCAATCCACAGCGTCAGGGCCAGTGGGCCGGTCACTTCGAGATCGGCCGCCAGCGGCGCGCTGGTGTAGACCAGCACGTCGGAGCGCTGTTCGACGGTCCGCCGATCCGTCGGCGCGCGGGAGTAGCCGCCGCTGGCGCCGGTCGGCACCGGATCTTTGGGATCGTAGGTGTAGCGATCGGGTGGCTCATCGCCTGGCACTGTCAGATCCAGTCGTCCGTCGCCGTTGCGCGTCGCGGCGTTGCCGTCGCTGTGCAGGAAATATGCTGTGGCGCGCGCACGCGCCAGCGGCCATTCCTGCTCGTCGCGCCACTGGTTCTCCCCCATGACGAACAGGCGTATCGGCGCCGCGTCGACCGCGGCGCGGCTGCCGCCCCGAAGCCAATAGTCAAACCAGCCGAGCATCGCCCCGTCGGCATCGAACCCCGCCCCGGGTCCAAAGTCGACATCCCCAATCGTCGTCGTCTTTCGGGTCGGCCGCGCATGCGTCCACGGACCGACCACGAGACGCTGATAGCGCCGCGCCTCCTCGGTACCTGCGTGCGCACGTAGACCGGTAAAGTTGCGCAGCGTTCCGTTCAGTAACGTGTCGTACCAGCCAGTGAGGTGGAACGCCGGCACGAGGAATCGATCGTGCCGGGCTTCGATGTCCGAGCTGTCCCAGAACGGGTCGCCGTCGGGATGCGCGAGCATCTGGCGATAGCCGGGAGCGTAGCGGTCCAAATCAAGTTCGTTGAACGACTTCAGCGGGAGCTGCCACAGCCACGACGAACGCAGAAGTGTGGTGTGCACAGCGTTCAGCCCGATGGGGCCGTCGCGATTGGCGTCTGGTGTCTGTACGCGGCGGCGCACGTCCATGGCCTGACCGAGATTCCATCCGAGCCCGTCGCTCAGGTAAAACGCGCCACCTTGGAACACCATGTCGTGGCGCCGGTTGTACGAAGAGGCCGGAAACAGGGCGACCAGTGCCGGGGGCTGACGAATGGCTGCCTGAAGCTGGGTAGTCGCGAGATAGCTGCCCCCGAACATGCCGACCCGGCCGTTGACCCACGATAAGGAGGCAACCCATTGCACCGAATCGAAGCCATCGTCCGCTTCGTCATGTGGCACAGCGACGCCGTCCGACGTGTAACGGCCGCGGGTGTCCTGGACGACGACCACAAACCCGCGCGCAGCAATTTCACTGAAGCGGCTGACCGCGTCGGGGTCATTTTTCGAGTAGGGCGTACGCTGCAGCAACGCCGGATAGCGCCCGGGCAGCGACGGGCGGTACACGTCGGCACGGAGGATCACCCCGTCGCGCATCGGGGCCGCGAGGTTCTTCTCGATGTGTATGTCCGGCGGCTGCTGACTCGGGCGCGGCAAGGCAACCAGTGGCGGCATGGCCGTCAACGACAGGACGAAGACCGCAGCCAGTGCCGCTCGGCCTCTCGACCGAGCTGAGGAACGGACATCCATGAGAACCCGGACGTTAGTGCGCCGCTGCGGCGCTGTCAACGCGTGCGGGCCGGTCGCAGTTGCCCGTTGACACGTTCGTCACACGGCCGGATAATGCGCCGACTGCAGGGATTCCCGCGCGGGCCCGTACGCCCGTGCCCACCTGCAGGACGGCCCCTCTGGAGGTCACAATGCGGCGCTTGTTAGTGTTGTACTGCACGACCGTCGTTCTGCTCGCGGCACCGCCGCTGACG
>JACCSI010000563.1 GCA_013813075.1 Acidobacteriota bacterium
AAGCCGAGCTCCACCGTGAACGGCGTGCCGGATTTGAGCGCGGCAATGCCATTGATCTGCCAGCCTGACTGCAGCACGCCAGCAAGTCCGCCGCGTCCCCGTGCGAACGGCAGCTCCCAGCTGCCATTGGCGGTCAGATTGTGACGCGAGTGAAACGCCGACAATCCACGATCGTACTCCGGGTCGTACCAGTCGGCACCGTATTGCACGACGTTGCTGAAATCCTGCGAGTTGATGCCGCTCGAATCGTCGGTCGATTCGGACAATGTGTACGACACCTGGGCGCGCCAGCCATCCGCGAACTTACGCTGCACCGAAAACTGCGCCGAGTTATAGTTTGACGTGGCGTCGGTAACGCGCTGCCAGATCGCGGCGTGATTCGGGTTGCGACGTCCGAGCAGCGGTTGATAGGTCTTGACGCCATCGACCATCGTTTCCGGCGCCAGGTTCGCGTCGCCCAGACGCAGCAGATTGTGACCGCGCGACCCGACGTAGCCGGCCATGACGTCCCAGTTCTGTCCCAGCGCCCGCTGGATGCTGGTGTTGAACTGCATCATGTAGGGCGTCTGCAGATCAGCCTGAACGGTCTGCAGCTGCGCGCGGATCGGCGCGTCGGGATTGAAGTTTGCCACGACATTCGGAAACGGCGGGCTCTGGATCGACGTGCGCGTGGTGAACGGCGGATTGAGACTTCCCGAGAAGAAGTAATACTTCGGCAGAATCTGATCGTGAAAAACCCCAAAGCCCGCACGCACGGATGTCCTGCCGCCGCCACGCGGATCCCACGCCACACCGACACGCGGCGCGAAGTTCTTCAGTGACGGGTTGTCGTGCCACGGATCACCGACCGTCAAGGCCGCATCGGAAACGGTCCGGAGGTTCGAGATCTTGCCGTCGGCCTCGGTCGGCACCGTCACTGCTTCGTAGCGCAATCCCAAATTGAGCGACACGCGGTCGCTGACCCGCACATCGTCCTGCAGGAATCCCGCGAACAGCCACTGTCGGTAACGGCGGTCCGGATCGATTTTGCCCGGCACGGCGAAGTCTACGTTCGAAGGCCGTCCCGTCAGGAACGATTCGAGGCCGTTGAAGGTGACGATGCCGCCGCGCTGACTGGTGGTGTTCTGATTGAACTGCATGTACTGCGCCTGCCCGCCAAGCCGCAGTAAATGGCGGCCGCGGGTCCAGATCAGCATGTCGCTGATTTGCCAGTTGTTGAGGCGATCGTTGCGCGGCAACCGGAAGTCGCCTGCCATTTCACTGACCAGTCCCTGGATAGTGAGATAGCCAAACTGCTCGCCGGGCAGCCACGCCAGTGATGCCGGAATGTCGATGGTGCGCTGGTTGTCAGCCAGCGAGTGCGACTGGTTGAGCCCGATCCGCAGTTGGTTGAGCGTCGCTCCGGAAAATGTGTGCTGGTGCTCGGCGGTGACGTAGGTGTTGCGAGTGTTCTCGGCGATCGTGGCGATCGGCGGTTTGTTGGCTGGAATCCTGAGCACATCGGCGCGATCGTAAGTCGCGCGCACGAAGAAATTGTTGGCAGGCGACGGCCGGTGATCGACCCGCAGTTGGAAAAAGTGCTCGTCGGTCGGCTGCGTATCCGAGAACAAGTACTCAGCCGCGCCGCCGCCCAGCGATCGGCCGTTGGCGCGCGGGAACAGCGTTTCGAGATACGCGGGAATCGCCGCATGCAATGTGATCGGTCGCCCCGCCAGCACACCCCGCCGCGCATCGTCGTCCGGCACTGCGGTAACGCCGGTCACACCAAGCCGCTCCACGAGGCCTTCATACGCCGCAAAGAAGAACGTGCGGTCACGCTTCACGGGCCCTCCGACCACGCCGCCAAACTGGTGACGCGTGAACTCAGGTTTCGGCTGCGACGCTGGATCGAAGTAGTTGCGCGCGTCGAGCGCCGCGTTGCGGTGAAACTCGAACACCGACCCGGTGTAGCGGTTGGCGCCCGAGCGCGTCACGGCGTTGAAAACGCCGCCGGCGGATCGGCCGAATTCCGCGGAGTACGCGTTTGTCAACACCTGAAACTCGAGCACCGCTTCAACGCCAAGCAGCACGCCGGCCGCCGAGCCGGGAGTCTTGTTGTAGACGTTGTTGATGTCGGTGCCATCCAGCAGAAAACTGTTTTGTTCGGGCCGCGCGCCGTTGATTGAGATTTTCGGAGTGCGACCGCCGACCACATCGTTGCCGGCAGCCGACGCCGCCTGCACGCCGGGCTGCAGCAGCGCGAGTTGCTGAAAGGAGCGGCCGTTCAGCGGCAGATCGCGAATTTCACGCTCGCCGACGAGCACGCTCACGGCGCCGGACGTCAGATTCACCGCGACGGCATCGGCGCGCACTTCAACGGCTTCGGCCAGCTGTCCGATCTCGAGCGCGGTGTCGATGACGACCGTTTGTCCGACAGCAATGTGAATGCCGCGATTGACGATCGGCCTGAAGCCGGACATCGACACATGCGTTTCGTACTCGCCAGGAGGGAGCGACGGCAGCCGGAAGCGGCCGCTGTCGTCCGCCGTCTGCTCGTACGAGGCGCCGGTGGCGAGGTTCTTGACCACGATAGCGGCGCCGGGGAGCACCGCGCCCTGCACGTCTTTGACAGTTCCCTGAAGGCTGCCACCAACCAGTTGGAGTACCGAAAATGCCGCCGACAGCAGAACTGCACAGGCAAGATGCATGGGGACCTCTATACAAATAGGAAGGGCCGGCTGTTTGATGCCGGCCCTCGATAGCGAACGTGTGTGGAAG
>JACCSI010000587.1 GCA_013813075.1 Acidobacteriota bacterium
CGCCTGAACGACGCCGCTGACTGGTTCGGCCGTCGTATTTACCGCTATCAGACGGAGCGTCCCAGGCGGCCCGCCCGGCACAGCGCGCGCGATGACGTCGGCGGACTGATCGACGACCGCCCGCGCGACCTGCTCCGCCCGAGCAAATCGCGTCATGTTCTCCTCATGGACGGCATCGATGCTGCAGCCGCAGATGCTGTCGTGCGGATGATTCTGCAGCAGCGTTTTCCACGCATACCGCAGTTCGTCGGCCGGATAGGCGGCGCCGAGCATCGACGCAAACGTCGCCAGCGGCTCGCCCCGTTTCTCGAGCAGCGCCTGCACTCGCGCGTTGGCCTGCTTGATGTAGACCCGCGCGGAGAAGACGCCTGGCAACAGGTTGGCGTAGTCTTCCCCGCCGCGCAACTCGCCGGTGATCACTTCGAGCGACGTGCCGGCACCATCCTGCGCAACCGCGCTCCGCACCGCATCGACATACGCCGGGAGCGTCGAATGGGTCACGGACACGCCAAGATGTTTTGCCAGTTGCCGCGCCAGCGCCGGAATGATCGGATGCGGCTCGACGTGGTCGACGCCGTTCATCAGCAGCACCTGGCCCACGGCGGTGCGTGCGGTTTCGTTGCGAATGGCCAGTGCCGTGCGGTCGATCATCGCCTCCGGGTCGAGATGCACTCGCGTCGCATTGCAGTAGCCCTCGCTCGGCAGGTGCATCATCAACACGCGCGATCCATCGGGCGACTGCCACCAGTACTCGGCCTGGCGCCCACCGAACCCGCGCCACAGGATGGCGTTGTCGAGGCCGAAGTTCCGCAGGATCTGCGGCATCTGGCCGACGTGGCCGAACAGGTCCGGGAGGTAACCAACCGGCATCGACGTGCCGAATCGGCGCGAAATGCGATGACCGAGCGCGAGGTTCCGGACCAGCGACTCGCCACTGACGAGAAACTCGTCGGGCATGTCGTACCACGGGCCGATCAGGATCCGGCCCTGTGCGATGAGCGCCCGCAGGCGCGGTTCCTGATGCGGCCGCAGCTCGAGATAGTCTTCGAGGACGATGGTCTGACCATCGAGGTGGAAATACTCGTAGTCAGGCTGCGATTCCATCATGTCGAGCAGGCGGTCGATCAGGCCGACAAGGCGCAGCCGGAATTGCTCGTAGGTGAGATACCACTCGCGGTCCCAGTGCGTGTGGGACACGATATGCACCTGCAATGACTCTGTTGCTTTCATCCTTTGACTGCACCGGCGGTGAGACCCGCAATGAAATAGCGTTGTAAGAAGACGAACGCGGCCACCATCGGCACCAGGCCGATGAAGCTTGCGGCGGCGACCAGCTGCCACTCGGTTTCATACGCGCTTTGCAGGCTGAACACGCCCAGCGGAATCGTAAAGCGCGACTGCGAATCGAGGAGCACCAGCGCCAGCGCAAACTCGGACCAATACGCCGCCAGATTGAAGATGATCGTGGCCGCGAGACCGGGCGCGATGAGCGGCAGGGCAATAGCGCGCAGGGTGTGAAGCCGCGACGCGCCATCGAGCCGCGCCGCCTCGAACAAAGCGGGCGGCACCGCATCGAAGAAATTTTTCAGCACCCACGCCGTAAACGGCACCTGAATCGCGGAGTACGCCAGCACCAGGCCGAGATGAGTGTCTATCAGCCCGAGCCGCTCGACCAGCGAATAGAGTGGCAACAGCAGCACCACGGGCGAGATCATCTGCACCACGAGAAGCAGCGCCATCAATGGCCCGCGTCCGGCGAACCGCTCGCGAGACAACACGTAGCCGGCGGGCACTCCGATCGCCAGCGTCAGCAGCGTCGCCAGCACCGCGACCTTGGCGCTGTTCCACAGGTACCAGGGCACTTGGGTATTGGTGAGCGCAAAGATGTAGTTGAACAGCGAGGGGTTGTCGGGGATCCATTGCGGTGGATAGGCGAACACCGCGCCGCGGTCCTTGAGCGACAGCGAGAGCAGCCACAACTGCGGCACCAGGAAGGCGGCCGCCACCACCACGAGCGCCACGGAGATCCAGCGCGCGCGCGTCATGACGCCTCCGGCGGCCGGCGCATCATCAACCGCACCGCGCCCCAGGCCAACGCGGCGTTGATCGCCAGCATGACCACCGCGATCGCGGCCGCCTTGCCCGAGTCGAGATCATAGAAGGCGGATCGATACATGTAAAGGGAGACCACTTCTGTCCGCCGCGCGGGGCCGCCGCCGGTGAGCGGCAGGATCATGTCGAAGGTGTTGAGCGTGTAAATGGTGATGAGCAGCAGATTCAGCACCAGAACCGGAGCCACGCCGGGAATGATCACCCAGCGCAGCCGCTGCCATGCGCTCAGTCCTTCGAGGTCGGCGGCTTCGTGCAGCTCCCGCGGAATCCGGCGCAGCCCCGCGTAT
>JACCSI010000589.1 GCA_013813075.1 Acidobacteriota bacterium
ACCCCGGAGCGTGGAAGTAGGAAAAGTATAGCACGGCCCTAGAAACCCGTACGAAACGGCACTTGCAGACACTGGCCCACCGCATTCGGGCGTGGTCGCGGCGCGCTCATCATGGTCGGTCTACTCAGCGCGCGCAGATTGCAATTCAGGTACCGCGACTCCACTGAAATATCCGGGTGGTATATTCCCAGCAATGTCCTCTGTCGCGAAAATTGGTGTCTTGACGGGCGGCGGCGACGCACCCGGCTTGAATGCGGTCATTCGGGCGGTGGTCAAGGCCGCCTTCAATTCGGGAATCGAAGTGGTGGGGCTGGAGGATAGCTTCGACGGGTTGTTGGACTCCGCCCGCACGCGGACGCTGACGCCGAAAGATGTCACCGGCATTTTGAGACTAGGCGGCACGATTCTCGGGACGACGAACAAGGGCAACCCGTTTGACTACCCGGTCGACGGCCTCGACGGCCACGTCGATTACTCCGAGCGAGTCGTCGAGACGTTCAACAAAATGCAGCTCGACGCGTTGGTCGTCATCGGCGGGGACGGCACGCTGCAGATTGCCCACCAGTTCTACTTGATGGGCATTCCGGTCGTCGGTGTGCCGAAGACGATCGACAACGATATCTGGGGCACGACCAGTTGCTTCGGCTTCGATACCGCGGTGTCGTTCGCCGCCGACGCGATCGATCGGTTGCACACGACGGCAGAAGCGCATAAACGCATCATGGTCGTGGAGGTGATGGGTCGCTACGCCGGCTGGATTGCCCTGCACGCTGGAGCGGCTGGTGGCGCCGATGTGATCCTGATTCCTGAAATTGCCTACGACGTCGACAAAGTCGCCGCGCATCTTCGGGAACGGGAACGCCTGGGGGCCAAGTTCAGCATCGTCGTCGTGGCTGAAGGGGCCAAGCCGCAGGGCGGCGCGGTGACACTGGTGGCGCAGGCGCATGCGGGTCATGTCGAGCGTCTTGGCGGGATCGGGGCGCTGGTGGCGGCGCAGCTGCACGAGAAAACCGGCAAGGAAACGCGCTACGTGGTGCTTGGGCACCTGCAACGGGGCGGCGCGCCGACGGCGTTCGACCGGGTGCTGGCGACGCGATTCGGCGGCAAGGCCGTCGAGTTATTGCGACGCGGCGTCTTTGGCCGCATGGTCGCGAACAATCCACCCGACATCGTCCCGATTCCACTGGCCGACGTCATCGGCAAGACCAAAACTGTGCCGATTGATTACGACCTCTTGAAGACTGCGCGCGCCATCGGCGTCTCCTTCGGGGACTGAGCCCGCCCGGCACGCCGCAGGCAGACGTCGTGGCGCTATTGTTGGTGCAGGACGTCGAGATACTTCAGCGCGCCGCCAGTGTTGAACAGAATGACGGTGTCGTTGCGGCCCATGCGGTGGTCGGCGACCAGTCTCCGGATGGCGGTTAGCGCGGCGCCGCCTTCGGGAGCGGCACTCACGCCTTCGTAGCTACCGATCACGACCATGTCGCGGATCATCTCGGCATCGGACACGGAGAGCGCTGTGCCACCACTGGCGCGGACCGCTCGGAGAATCAGGAAATCGCCGACCGCGCGCGGCACGCGCAATCCATCGGCCGCGGTGTGCGCGTTCTCCCAGGGCGCCGCTTTCTCAGTACCCTCCTCGAATGCGCGTACGATGGGGGCGCATCCGTCAGCCTGCACCGACACCATCCGCGGCCGCTTCTTGCCGACCCAGCCAATCGCCTCCATCTCGTCGAACGCCTTCCACATGCCAACCAGCCCGGTGCCACCCCCGGTCGGGTACACGACCCAGTCTGGAAGCGTCCAATCAAGCTGCTCGGCCAGCTCGTAACCCATCGTCTTTTTGCCCTCGACCCGGTAGGGCTCCTTCAACGTGGAAACGTCGTACCAACCCACCGGTTTGCCTTGTTCCGCGGCTATCCGGCCGGCGTCGGTAATCAAGCCGTCAACCAGCGTCACCTCTGCGCCGTACAGACGGCATTCATCCACAAAAGGCTGCTTGGCATCTTTGGGGATGAAAACCTGGCACTTGAGACCTGCGGCTGCGGAATAGGCGGCGGCGGCATTACCGGCGTTTCCCGCAGTCGGCAGTGCGATCGTGTGCGCGCCCAGGGCGCGCGCCCGGGTAATCGCCGCCGACTGGCCACGCGCCTTGAACGAATTGGTGGGATTGAGCGACTCGTCCTTGATGAACAGACGGTCGAGACCCACTAATGCGCCGAGCCGCTTGGCATGGAGCAGGGGAGTGAAGCCTTCGCCGAGCGTCACCGGCTCGTCGCCCGGCAGCAGCGGCATCATCTCTCGATACCGCCACATGTTCGGCTCGCGGCCCTTCAAGGCCTCACGCGGCCACGACGCCGCCGCGGACAGGTCGTAACGGGCAAGCAGAGGCAGGGCGCACGAGGGGCACAAAAAGTGACGTTCGCGCGGATCGAAGGGACCGGCACCGCATTCAGCGGAGCAAGCGAGGTGCGTGAAGTAGCTCACTTGCCGAGGAGTTCCTGGTCCTTCTTCTGTTGCAGTTCGTCGACCAACTTGATGTGCTGATCGGTAATTTTCTGCACCTCGTCGAGCGAGCGCTTCTCCTCGTCTTCCGAAATTTCATGCTCCTTGAGCATCTTCTTCAGCTTGTCGTTGGCGTCGCGCCGCACGACGCGTACGTGGTTGCGTCCCTCTTCCGTCATCTTATGCACGTGGCGCGACAGATCCTTGCGCCGTTCCTCGGTCAGCGCCGGAATCGGAATGCGAATCACCTTGCCGTCATTGCCCGGGTTGAGCCCCAGGTCCGAGGTGCGGATGGCCTTCTCGATGACGGCCATCAGCGATGGGTCGAAGGGTTGCGCGACGATCAGGGACGGTTCGGGAATCGAGAGCGACGCGACCTGATTGAGCGGCACTTTGCTGCCGTACGCCTCTACCTGCACGTGCTCGAGCAGTCCTGTTGACGCCCGTCCCGTGCGCACGCCGGCGAGCTCCTTGCGCACGAACTCGAGCTGACCATCCATGCGCTTCTTGACTTCCGCAAACAGGCCCTTGAGGTCTGATACATCCATAGTGGTCTCAATCTACAAGCTATCACGTGGGCCAGGCTGGGCCCGCGAGCTTGCCCCCGGGGTTTTCGACGTGTGACCGTTGCCCGGCCGCCCGCCTACGCAGTCACTCTGGTCCCGATCGGCTCGCCCATGACGACGCGCCGGATGTTGCCCGGCGTCTTCAGGTTGAAGACGATGATCGGCAGTTTGTTGTCCATGCACAGCGAGATCGCCGTGGCATCCATCACCTGGAGACGCTCCTGGAGCACTTGCATGAACGAGATCCGGTCAAACTTCGTGGCCTCGGGGTGTTTCACCGGGTCGGCCGTGTAGATGCCGTCGACTTTGGTGCCCTTGAGGATGACTTCGGCCTTGACCTCCATGGCGCGCAGCGCTGCCGCGGTATCGGTGGTGAAATACGGGTTGCCGGTGCCGGCGGCAAACACGACGACGCGCCCTTTTTCGAGATGGCGGATCGCGCGGCGGCGGATGAACGGCTCGGCCACCGAGCGCATTTCAATCGCGGTCAGGACGCGCGTCGCGACGCCGTTTTTTTCCAGCGCGTCCTGTAGTGCCAGCGCGTTGATGACCGTCGCCAACATGCCCATGTAGTCCGCTGTCGACCGGTCCATGCCGCGCGCGCTGGCGGCAAGCCCGCGAAAGATGTTTCCGCCACCGATAACGATGGCGGTCTGGACACCGAGCCCTTGGATCTCGGCAACATCCTGCGCGATGCGTGATGCGACGATGGGATCGACGCCGTAGGTCTGTTCGCCCATCAGCGCTTCGCCGGAAAGTTTGAGAAGGATGCGGCGGTAAGAAGGGTCAGGGGAGTCGGACGGCGCCACGGGAAGATTCTACAGTGCGCACGCCGCACTTGTCAGACTTCTGCCAGTTCCCCCAACTTGAATCGCGCGAACCGCGAGACGGT
>JACCSI010000591.1 GCA_013813075.1 Acidobacteriota bacterium
GTGCATGCGTAATCGATCCGCGCCAGCGTTGAACGGTCGTCGGCGGCAATCACCGTCAGCCAACCCGATGTGCGAATCGCGCCCGGGTCGGCCGCGCTGATCGGTTCGCGGCTGACCGGCAGCGTCACGCGACCCGTGAAATAGCGCTGTCCAACCATGAAACCCTCCGTCGTGCCCCCGTTGAGTACCACGATGTCGCCGGCCCGGGCGATCAGATGGTTGTCGGCACTATGTGGGGCAAGGACGCGCCGTGGCGGGTCGGGAATCGTCGTCGTCGGCACGTCCGTGCATGCCGCCGTCACGGGCACCACCGTGCGCGGCCCGAGCACGCCGGGGCCCGACGCCGGGAGAACGACTTGAATGAGTGGCGTCTGCGCCGAGACAGAGAGCGCGGCGGCATGAAACAGGGCAAAGAACAGGGCCGTACGTCGCATTGGCGTCCTTTCGGGCTTACTGGGGCTTCAACTCGGCGATCCGCTTCCTGGCTTCTTCCAGGTGTTCGCTCTGTTCGAATTCCTTCAGTAGCCGTTCGTAGTAGGGGAGCGCTTCTGCGTTCTTATCGGTCAGTCGCAGGGATTCAGCCAGATGGAAATATACGGCGTCACGCCCGGTGTAATCGGGGTCCGCCGTCAGTACGTCCCGAAAGCGGTCGATTGCCCCGCGGTAATACTTCAGGCGAAAATAGTGGCGCCCGACCAGGTAGCTGGCTTCGCTCAACCGATCCTGCGCATTACGCAGCAACGTGCGTCCCTCCGGCGCCAGCGAGCTATTCGGATACCGGTCGATGAAGACCTGCAGTTCCTTGATGACGTCGCGGGTCGCGGTCTGATCGCGGTCCGCAGCCAGCATCTGCTCTGAGTATGCGTACGCCAGGCGGAACTGCGCGTAGTCGGCGCGCGCGTTGGTCGGGTAAAAGGTGAGGAATTCGCGAAACTCGTTGATCCCGAGCAGCAATGACTCAGTGGTGTCTTCGCCGATGTAGGTGTCGCCAACGGCCAGCTTCGCATCGGGGCGAAACGGACTTTGCGGGTAGTTGTCGACAATCTGGCGAAAGTACTGGCGCGCCGGCAGCCACTTGCGCGCCTGCAGCTCCTCCTGTCCGCGATCGAAGAGGAACTTGTCGGCTTCTGCGGTCCCGGCCGGAATCTGGGATCGGTTGGCGGCGCATCCGGCGAGCCCGACGGCTGCCACGATGGCGAGAACAGTCATTGCGGAACGTGTCATTGCCGAATCGCTTCCATCCAGTTGAACATCGCTCGAAGCCCGTCTTCGAGCCCAATCGACGGGACGAACCCCAAATCCGCCCGCGCCCGCGTTGTATCCGCGTAGGTGTCCCGCATATCGCCCTTTTGAGGTGGCTGGCGGTCCATTCTCACTGAGCGGCCCGACACCCGGGCAACGATGTCGAAGACCTCACGAAGCGAGACGCGCGAACCGCCGCCAATATTGTAGACGCCCCCCGGTGTGCCCCGGACTGCCGCCGCCGCGGTTGCCGTCACGGCGTCGGCGACAAACGTGAAATCGCGCGTCTGCAAGCCATCGCCGTATTGCGCTACGGGGCGCCCATCGAGGACCGCGCTGAAGAACCGGTGAAATCCCATGTCTGGACGCTGTCGTGGCCCATACACCGTGAAATAACGTAAAGCGACCGCAGGCACCTGGTAGTTGACGAAATACAGCTGGCACAGGTGTTCCGCGGCCAGTTTGGTCACGCCGTATGGCGATACCGGCTGGACCATGACGTCCTCGCGCATCGGTAAAGAGACGGCGTCGCCGTAAACCGACGAGCTCGAGGCGTAGACCACGCGTTCGATGGGCTTGCCGACGCAGGCCTCCAGCAGGCGCTGCGTGGCGTCAATATTGAGCCGGGTATACGTCTGAAAATCGCGCCCCCAGCTCTTGCGAACACCAGCTTGCGCGGCGAGATGAAACACGTGGGACACACCGGTAAGGAGCGCGTCGAGATCGACGGCGTTCAAATCGGCTTCCACGAATTGATACCCCGGCCTGCCGCGCAACCCCACGAGGTTCGACTCTTTGACCGGCCGGGGGTAGTAATCGGTGAAGCAGTCGATCGCGACGACTTCTGCACCTTGTCCAAGGAGGTGCTCACTGAGTGTCGAACCGATAAACCCCGCGCCGCCCGTGACCAATGCCTTCACGCCAGTAGTTCCTTCACGCGAGCGGGCAAGCGCGTCGGCCGCCCGGATCGATCAACCGTGGCGTGCACGGTGTAGCCACTGGCAAGCGCCTGGCCGTCGGCTCGGCGCACCACGTCGTAGTCAAACGCCAGCCGCACCGCGGACACCAGCCGCGCCCTCGTTCGAATCTCGACGTCATCGTCGTAGCGCGCGCTTGTCTGGTATGCGCAGTGGACCTCGATCACCGGCAAACCAAAACCTTCCTCTTCCATTAACCGGTACGTCCAGCCGGTCTCACGCAGCCAGTCGGTCCGGCCGATCTCGAACCAGACCAGGTAGTTCGCGTAATACACGACGCCCATCTTGTCAGTTTCGGCATAACGCACGCGCACCAACGAAGTCGAGATGCGCATCAGCGGCGCGATGCGCGCGCCTTTTCGGCAATGGCCCTGAGGTTCCGAGTGGCCTCTTCAGGATCGCTCTGGCCGAAGATGGCCTGGCCAGCCACGAGGATATCGGCACCGGCCTGTACGACGCTGGCGACAGTCTGCAGATCGACGCCGCCGTCGACCGCGATCGGCGCGTCGTTGCCGGCGTCGGTCAACAACGTTCGCACCGCACGTAACTTCTCGAGGCTGCGCGGAATAAACACCTGTCCGCCAAAGCCCGGATTGACGGACATGACGAGAACAAAATCCACGTCCGCCGCAACGTTCTCGAGGCTCACCACGGGTGTCGACGGGTTGAGCACGACGCCGGCCTTCATGCCGCGCTTCTTCATCGCGCCGATGGTGCGGTGCAGGTGGGGCAGCACCTCGACGTGCACCGACAGCATTGTCGCGCCGGCATCGGCAAAGGCGTCGAGGTGGCGATCGGGGTCGTCGATCATCAAGTGCACATCCAGCGGCACGGTGGCCACTCGTTTGATCGCTTTCACCACGGGCGCGCCGATGGTGATATTCGGGACGAAATGACCGTCCATCACGTCCACATGAATCAGGTCAGCGCCACCCCGCTCCACGGCGGCGATGTCGCGACCGAGATTTGCGAAGTCGGCCGAAAGAATCGACGGGGCGAGCCGGATAGTCACTGGCTGATCTCGAGCGTGATCGAATCGCCAGGGTGCACTTGATAGCCACCGGCAGGCGTTTGGCGGATGACGACACCCGGCGGAATGTCCGGGGCTGGCTGCTGCGACCGGAGCGATACGCGAAAGCCCTTCGATCTCAGAAAATCGGCAGCCCGATCGCCGTTGACGCCAATCAGGTCCGGCATGACGTAGCTGGCGCGGTCGGTGCCGCGATTCACGAGTAAGCGCACCTCCGAGGTGCGCGTGTCCGGGGGCGGGTCCTGCGCGACCACGACTCCGGGCGGGTAGTCGGCGTCACGGATTTCGGCAATGGACGCGGTGGTGACGCCTTCCTGTGTCAAGCGAATCTGCGCCGCGCGTTCGGATTCACCAATCAACTTGGGCGCGACCACGACACGCGGTCCCGAGCTGATCCACAGGCGAATACTGCGCTGCCGGCGCGCCATCGACCCCGGCGGCAGATCCTGGCCGAGCACGTGTCCCGCCGGCACGCGGGGGTCGGGCCGGCCACCTTCGTCAACACGGACGGTAAGTCCGGTCTCGGTCGCCAACGCGCGCGCCTCGTCCAACGGCTTGCCGGCCAGCTCGGGGACGCGAATCTCGAGGGCTCGCACCGCCACTCTCATGGCGATGGCGGCGAACACGAGAAAGGTCGCCACCAGCCCGCCCACCAGAAGCAGCAGCTTGCCGACGCCCAGGACTCTTCCAAAAGGCATGCGCAGCAGGGGATCGTACTACAGGAGCCGGATCCCCAGGTCACGAGGTCGCAGATCCCGACACCGTTGGTCTAGCGCGCTTTCTCGATCACCGCACCGAAGAACGCCTCGAGTCCGTGCGCAGGCGTCGTGCGTAGATACCCGTCACGTGTGCCCATCGCCAGAACCCGCGGCGAGAGTCCTTCGACTTCCTCGAGTGGCAGAACGCGGAACTCCCGTGTCTCGGCAAGAAATGTGGCGAGGACCGCTTCGTTCTCTTCTGGCTCGCTTGAACATGTGCTGTAGACAATGCGGCCGCCCGGAGCAAGAAGCGGGACGACGCGTCGTAGCAAATCAACCTGGACTCGTGCCAGGGCGGGGAAATCGGTTACCGCGCGACGCCACCGGATATCGGGATCGCGCCGGACGGTGCCTACCCCCGAACAGGGCGCATCGACT
>JACCSI010000594.1 GCA_013813075.1 Acidobacteriota bacterium
GGGCTGTCCGGCGCCGCATTGGAGGCGATCGCGCCGGGGTTGCTGATTCAGCGCACCGTCAAGCCGGTGGTGATTGCCGACTACTCAGGGTGGGAATTCAAGAACGGCGGCGCCGACAACGCCGTCGAGCGGGCTTTCCGGTTGATCACGGAAGGCAAGGACGTGCTTGACGCCCTGATCGCCGGCGTCAACATTCCGGAGCTTGATCCGCTCGAAACTGGAATCGGCTACGGGGCGCTGCCAAACGCCGACGGCATCGTCGAACTTGACGCCTCGTGCATGCACGGCCCCAAGAAACGCGCCGGTGCGGTGGCATGCCTCCAGGGTGTGCGCACGCCGTCGCTGGTGGCCAAGGCCGTGATGGATGAAACCGATCATCATCTGCTTGTTGGCGACGGCGCACGCCAATTTGCGAGAGACATGGGCTTCAAGGTGGAAGAGGATCTCAACACCGACAACTCGCGCCGGCTGTGGCGAGAGTGGAAGCGCCGCGTCGATCCGGCACACTGGCTCGATCCCAATGGCGATGCGCGCAAGCCGATTCCCAAGCACGAAAAAGATCCTGGGCTGGCCGCCGGCTTGTCGATGGTCCGCGACGGTCTGATACGCGAAGGCAGCTTCTGGGGCACCATCAACTGCAATGCCATCGGGCCGAACGGCGATATCTGCGGTGTGACGACGACCAGTGGGCTGGCCTGGAAGATCCCGGGCCGCACCGGCGACTCCCCGATTCTCGGCGCCGGCCTGTATGTCGACAACGAGGTCGGCGCGGCTGGTTCGACGGGACGCGGCGAGGCCAATCTCTATAACCTGTCGTCGTTCCTCATCGTCGAGTCGATGCGCCGCGGCCTGTCTCCCAAGGATGCGGGGATGGAAGCCCTCAAGCGGATCAAGGCCAACACTGTTGAGAAGCGCCTGCTGAATGCCAACGGCAATCCCAACTTCAACATTCGTTTTTTTGCGCTGAACAAGCGCGGCGAGTACGCGGGCGTGTCGATGTACCGCGCCGGCGAAACCAAGTATGCCGTGTGCACCGAAGGCGGCTCGCAGGCGCTTGATCTCGAGCCGCTTCTGCCGGGCACGCCGGAGTAACGCGCGACGACTGGCTCGGATGCAGAAATGATCGGTTGGGGTGATGTGGGGTTCTGCAACGTTCTATACCGGCGTCGTCATTGCTCTTGCCGGACTCGGGTTGGTTCTGAAACCGAACCGATGGCTCCGCGTCCACACCCGCGCCCGCGCTCTCGCGGTTGCCGCCGCGGGGTTGGGACTGGCGGCGGTTGGCTTGGTCCTACCAGCTTCGGAATCGCGGATCACTCGAGTTGAGACGCGGCTCGACGAATTTGCGCCTGCCTGGCAATTCCGGGAGTTCCACACGATCAAGATCGCCGCCTCGCCGACGAGGGTGTTCGAGGCAATCAGACGCGTGCGGGCGGACGAGATCGGCCTGTTTCGAACCCTCACCTGGATTAGACGCGGCGGTCGGCCACTTCCACCAGGCATCCTGAACGCCGGTGAGCGCGAGCCGCTCATCGACGTCGCAACGAGTAGCGGGTTCGTACGGCTGGTGGACGATGCTCCGCGCGAGTTGGTCATTGGCACCGTCGTCATGGCGCCGCCGGGAACACGAGGGCCGCTGACGGCCGAAGTGTTTCGCACGCCGATGCTGCCGGGATATGCCCTGGCGACCATGAATTTCGTGGTGCGGGCTGACGGGTCCGCTGGCTCGTTGGTTTCAACCGAGACACGCGTGTTCGCAAACAGCGCGTCCGTCCGTCGGCGTTTTGCCGCTTACTGGCGTGTCATCTATCCCGGCAGCGCGATCATCCGGCGCATGTGGCTACGCGCCATTCAGCGACGGGCAGTGAGCCCGGACGCGTGAGACCTTCCGCAAGGCGACCGCCAGCGGCCTCTCAGGTGGAGCGACCGTCCATCCGACTGTGCGCGTGAGCCGTGCGAGCCGGATCTAGAATGACCAACATGCCTGACAAAGCCGTCTACTGGCTGGCGATCGAGGGTTTTGCCGACTGGGAGCCGGCGCATGCGCTGGCGGAACTGCGACGTCAGGGGCACTATCGAGTTGAGACAGTGAGCGTCACGTTGGCGCCGGTAGAGTCCATGGGCGGTGTGCGCGTGCTGCCATCGACCACGGCCGCCGCGGTGGACCCCGACGACGTTGCCGTGTTCGTCCTTCCCGGCGGCGACCGTTGGGAGAGCGCGCCCGCAGACCCGGAGGTGGAGCAGCTGCTGCGGCGTCTGGATCGGCAGCAGGTGCCTCTTGCGGCGATCTGTGCAGCCACGGTGGCCATCACTCGCATGGGGCTGCTGCGAGGCCGGCGGCACACGAGCAATGGTCTCGACTATCTTCGGGCACACGTCCCGGGCTACGCCGAAGCCGCGAACTATGTGAATGCGCCAGCTGTTCGAGATCGGGGGTTGATCACAGCGAGCGGCCTGGGCGATGTTGAACTCGCGCGTGAACTCTTCGAGGAATTGGAGGTGCTCAGCACAGAGGACCGGGTCGCCTGGGCGACTATTTTTCGAAGCGCGCAGTTGCCCGCCTCCGATTAGTATCGCGGCGGATCGGATCCAGAGGCCGGTTACGACCATTGACGAAGTCGCCGTCGCGCCAGCGTCCGTTGATCTCGTCGCCGCGCTAGCCGCTATCCTGGTTCTCGAGGTCTCGATGTCCGCCTGACCACGACTCAGGATAATCGATGGGTCACCCTGACCGACGTCGGTCTGGGGTTTCAGATCATCGGCCGACGAGCGTGCCGTCAGAAACCTTGATCCGAAAGACAACTCCCGGCTACGCCACTACACGTGGTTGCGCAGCATCAGCTCTTTGGGATGGGGTTCGAGATAGACCTGCCGCGCGAGGTATGACACGTGCCGGTGACGGACGTGATGGCGGAGAAGCGTGATTGGCACGACCAACGGGATCAGGCCTAGCCGGTAGTCCTCGATGGTCGCGCTCAGCTCCGTCCTGCTCGCATCGTCCAGCAGCGTTTTGAAGTAGCCGGCCATGTGCTGGAGCACGTTGGTGTGCCGGCGAGTCGTCGCGATGGTTCCCAGGGCGGTCATGAACCCTTCGGTATACCGTTGCGAGAGTTCGACTCGCGGCACTGCCTTGGCCCTGGCGACGAGCTGTCCGAGCGCCTGATAGGCGGTTACCGAGTGTGCCATCAGCGTCAGCTTGTGGGCGGTGTGGAAGTGCACCAGCGCGCCGATCGTCCAGGGACCGCGAACAAGTCCATGACCCGACGGTAGGCGAAGACCCGCTCGACGAAGTTGTCGCGGATGCGTGGATCGACGAGCCGACCCTCCTCCTCGATGGGGAGAAACGGATACCGTGCGCGTAGCGCCGTCGCGAACAATCCCTGGCCGGTGCGCGCAGGCACGTTGTTCTTGTCGTACACCTTCACGCGCGCCATGCCGCAGCTCGGCGAGTCTTTCTTGAGAACGTATCCGCAGAGCCGTTCCTGATCCAGACGCTCGACGCGGCCCCGGGCGAAGCGCACCATCGTATCGGTCAGGTCAACAGCGCCCCTGGTGGTCACGAGACGCAGGCGGCCATCGTCATTCAGCAGGCGCATCGCTTCGCGCGGCGTCCCAAAACCCGCCTCGACTTCAGGGCAGACCGGCACCCATTCCACGAAGCGACCAAAGGTATCGGAGAGAAATCCGTCGCGTTTGTGTCCGCCATCAAAGCGAACGGTCTGACCCAGGAGGCACGATGAGATACCGAGGCGAATCGGCGCGGCGGTCGTCATGCTGGAGACGGCGTGAAGAAGCTGAAGCTCGGTCTCGATGTCAACGCGCGACCACGATCACGGCAACTGGCGCACGTCCGCGAGCACCGCGGGAACCGTTTCAGCGATGGTTTCCACGATTCGATCGATCAGCGCGTCTTCGATCATCAGCGGCGGCGCCAGGCAGATGCAGTCCATCACGACCCGGGTGCACAGACCTCGCTCGAGAAGCGCGTCCATGAGCCGCTGGCTCATCCCGGCCTCTCCCGAGTGCAGCGCCTTCGTCGTCTTATCTGCAACGACTTCGACCGCCGCGATCAGCCCGAGCCCCCGCACGTGTCCCACTCCGTCAAGCGATTCAAGCGTGCGCAACCGCGACAGGAGCCGTGCACCTGAGGTGCGTGCGCGGTCGATCAGATCCTCGTTTTCGAGGATGCCGATGTTGGTCAGGGCCACCGCGCAGCAGGTGGGGTGACCGGAATAGGTGTACGCGTGCATCCAGCGTTTCGCAGGCGGTACGCTGTTGATGACATCGCGCACGGCGTCAGAGACCCCGATGCCGCCGAGCGGGATGTAGCCGCTCGTGATTCCCTTGGCGAACTGCATGATGTCCGGCTCGATGCCGTAATGGTCGAGCCCGAACCAGCGTCCCGTTCTTCCGAACCCGGTGATGACTTCGTCGGTCACGAGCAGGACGTTGTGTCGATCGCATATTTCACGAATGCGTGGAAAGTAATCATCCGGTGGAATGATCACGCCGCCGGCGCCCTGGATGGGCTCGGCGATGAACGCGGCCACCGTCTCGGCGCCTTCACGGAGGATCACTTCTTCAAGCTGATTGGCAGCCGCGACACCGAGACTGGACTCCGAATCGGAGCTCACAAAGCGGTACGGATCCGGCGCGTCGATATGCAGGAAGCCTGGCGTGCGGGGTTCGAACATCGGCCAGAACACACTGAGGCCCGTGGCGCTCATGGCCGCCAGCGTGAGCCCGTGATAGGCGCGGCGCCGGGCGATGACCTTCACCTTGTCCGGATGACCGAGTGCTTTCCAGTAGAAGCGCGCGGTCTTGATCGAGCTCTCTGTGGCTTCCGCGCCGCCGCTCGTGAAAAAGAACGTGTTGATCGACGGCGATGTCAGCGTGCTCAGCTTCTCGGCAAGCGCAATCGCCGGTTTGTTGGTCGACCCGGCGTACGACGAGTGATACGCCAGTGTGCACATCTGTGCGTGCGCAGCCTCGGCCAGTTCCCGACGCCCGTGCCCGATGTTGACGTTCCACAGGCCAGCGAGACCGTCGATGTAGTCGCGGCCGGCTTCATCCGTGATGACGGCGCCCCGCCCTGACACCCAGACCTTGGGCGCCTTATGCGCAGACGGGTGGTGGAGCGGGTGAAGCAGGTGAGCCTGGTCGATGGCAATGCGGTCGTTGATGACGGACATGTCGAGGAACATCCTACCGCGCGGCGCGTGATCTCCGTCTATTGTTGGCCGGGGGCGAACAGTCCATCGCCATGGAACGCGGCGGCATTCGCGGCGTAGTCAAAGTTCCTCAGCGGACAGCTCCTGCGCCTACCGGAGCCTGTCAATGTGGGACAATCCGTGAGCTCGCGTCGGCATCATGAATCAACCTGTGACGACAGCGCTCATTCTCTTGACGGGCGCGACAGGGTACGTCGGCGGACGGCTGCTGCCTTTGCT
>JACCSI010000600.1 GCA_013813075.1 Acidobacteriota bacterium
GTATTCTTCTCGTCCGAGTACGGCACGGGGGCGGGGCTGGTCAACGTGCGGGCGACCGGGACGATTGCCGCGGCCGAGGAGGTGTACTTCAGCCGCGACATGCGCAACCACCACTCGTCGTCCGTGCTTGTCGGGGAGACGGTGTACGGTTTTTCCAGCAGCATTCTGACGGCGCTCAAGTTTGACACCGGCGACCTCGCCTGGCGCGATCGCAGCATCGGGAAGGGTTCGCTGATCTACGCTGACCAGCGCCTGTATCTCTATAGCGAAGGCGGCGTGGTGGGGCTGGCCGAAGCCAACCCCACCGTCTACCGCGAGCGCGGACGGTTTGCGATTCAGGCCGGCAACTCGCCGACCTGGAGCCATCCGATCATCACCAACGGCAAGCTGATTCTTCGCGACCAGGACACGGTGTTCGCCTACGACATCACAGCCCGGTGACTCGTACTGCCTATTGCCCTTCACTCGACGGCGGCACGATCTTGTTCAGGCGCATGTAAGTGACCAGGTTGCCGTAGTGCTCGTAGTTGTGGGTGGTGTTGAATGCGACCACCATTGCCCGAGTGGACATGCCACCAGCAAAGAACTTGGTCGTCTCCATGCCCTTGGTGTCGTCCATTCCGGCGATGACCTTGTCGCAATAGGCCAGCGCATCCGCTAGCGCCTTGGTCAACTGCGCCTTTGTCGTCATCGTCTTTTCGGCGCTCATCTGCGCCGGTTTCTCGCCCGCGGCCGTGCCGCAGATCATGGACGACGCATCGGCGACGTGGCCGATCAGCTGCGCGAAGGTGCGGACCTCGGGCGTCGGCTGCCAGGCGTAGAGGTTGTCGGGAATCTTCTCGGCGGTCTTGAGCAGCACGCCCTTGGCCATGTCGTGCTGGGCCTTGACCGCATTCATCATTGGATTCTGAGCGTAGGCAAACGAGGGAACGAACGACACGGCCGCGGCGAATACGCCAGCCATCACGCGTTTCATGGGTGCTCCTTGGGAAAGTAGTCTGCTAGGTTACTGCGTTCCGGATGACAGATTGGTATCACGCTGGGGCGGTTAATTTCGTCCCATTCCCGTCCCGGGTCTGCGACGCGGACATTCACGCGGTCGGCGACGACGCACCGTCGGGTTCGGCGATAAATTTGTAGCCAACGCCACGGATGGTCAGCACGTGCCGCGGCTTGCCCGGATCCTCATTTAAAAACCTGCGCAACCGGACAATAAAGTTGTCAATCGCGCGCGTATCGGTGTCCTCGTGCACGTTCCAGACTTCTTCGAGAATGGCCTTTCTCGACACGGCCTTGCCGGCGTTTTTCAGCAGGTAGTGCAGCAGGTCGGCCTCCATCACGGTGAGGTGGTAAGGCATGGTGCCGACGCGTAGTTCGAGCGACCCCAGATCGAGCGTGTTGGCGCCGAACGAAATGACCTCGGGCTGCGGGTCCGCCGCAGGCACCGGCTTGTGTTGCGACCAGGCGCTCCGGCGAAGCAGCCCGCGGACGCGCGCGAGCAGTATCGCCAGCTCGAACGGCTTCGGCAGGTAGTCATCCGCGCCGGATTCGAACCCATGGAGGATGTCCTCGGGGCGGCCGTGGGCCGTGAGCATCAGAATCGGCACGAAGTCGCCCGACTTGCGCAACTCCAAGGCGACTTCGAAGCCATCGCGACCTGGCAGCATGACGTCGAGGAGCACGACGTCGAATTGTCCTGGGTGCCCAAGCAGCCGGCGCAGCGCCGCTTCGCCGTCGCCGACCACCGCCACCTCGTGACCATCGGCCTCGAGGTTGAAGCAGAGGCCCTGAGCGAGATGGTGCTCGTCTTCGACAACAAGAATTCTCGCCATCGGTCTATCGTGCCTAGGTGCGCACGAGTCGCGGCAATTCGACGGTGAATGTCGAGCCCATCCCTTCGCCCTCGCTTGCCGCAAACACCCGGCCGCCGTGCTGCTTCACGATCGAGCGGACGATATACAGCCCCAGTCCTGTGCCTTTGACCTTGAAGCCGCGTGTCGGGAAGCGGTGAAAGCGGTTGAAGATGCGTTTGAGCTGTGTGCGCGGAATGCCGATACCGCGGTCCTTGACTCGCACCCATACCGTGTCGGGCGACGGCGCGGCCACTTCAACCGCGATGTGCACGAGATCACGCGAGTATTTCACCGCGTTGTCGAGCAAGTTCGACAACGCCGTCCGCAGCTCGTCGGCATCGCCGTCCACGAACAGACCCGCTGGCGAGACCGTCGCAATCGTCAATGTCGTCGTGTCCGGTGCGAGGTGATGGCGCAGCCGAGCCGTCTCGACCACTTCAGCGGCGAGCGCTGAAATGTCGACGGGTGCGCGGTGTTGCAGGGCGACGCGCTGGCCCGCGACGCCCGCTTTCAATACCAGTTCGACCGTCCGCTGGAGCCGGTCGGTGTCGAGCAGCATGATGCGATAGAACTCGCGCCGTTGTGACTCGTTGACGTCGCGCGATTGCAGCGTTTCGAGGTAGAGGCGAATCGACGCGATTGGCGTCTTCAGCTCGTGCGTCACCGCATTGATGAACGCATCCTGCTGATCGTTGCGCCGCAACTCGCGAACGAGGAAGACCGTGTAGACGATGATGCCCGCAATGATGAGGGCGAAAGCGATGACGCCGAAGACGAGGGGGAGGAGCCGCCGGCCATTGACGAGAATCCATCCGATGTTCAGGGTGACAGCGGCAGCGACCAGGACGACCGACAGCGTCACGAAGACGATGGCGGCCGTGTTTCGGCGGGTCACCGCTTGATTGTAGTCAGGGATCGGGAAGGGGGATCGGCAATTCGGCGCCGAAACGGCCCCCGTTCCCCTCGCTCGCCCGACGCCGATCCCGAGACGTGTCAGTCCGCCAGCATCGGCTGGGCGGCCGTGATGTCGATCGCGTCGGCTGTCTGCTGCGGCATGCGGTGCACGTGTTCGAGTTTGGCCGCCTTGACGTCCCAGGCGAGGCCGAGCATCTGCATCGTCCGAATGCAGATCCAGTTGATGTCCAGCTCGTACCACGCCAGACCGTGGCGGGCCGAGACGGGATGCGCATGGTGGTTGTTGTGCCAGCCCTCGCCAAACGTCAGCAGCGCCACCCACCAGTTGTTGGTCGAATCGTCCTTGGTCTTGAAACGGCGCGAACCCCACAGGTGCGTCGCGGAGTTGACCAGCCACGTCGCGTGCAGCCCGAATGTGGTGCGGAAGAAGACGGCCCAGAGCACGTACGGAATGCCGCCAAACGCGAGAAACAAGAGCCCGACCACGACCTGCGGCACCCAATGCCAGGTGGTCAGCCACACATGGAATGGGTCTTTGCTCAGGTCAGGCACGTACCGGCGAAGTACCTCGGTGTCGTGGTGCATGGC
>JACCSI010000614.1 GCA_013813075.1 Acidobacteriota bacterium
GTGCGGTGTCGCAAGGGCCAGGAGAGGCCGTATCGATCGTTGTCGATCTCCGGTCCGTCACGCGCGTGGCCGTGAGGCCGCGACCATGGCACGCGCCGACTCACGAAACCGTGAGGGGGTGCAGCCGAACGCCTGCCGAAAGACGGCGGCGAAGTGACTGTGGCTCGAGAACCCGAGGTCCAGTGCCAGCGTCGTGAGGTCGTCGGCGCTCGGGAGTTCGACGAGTGCACGCGCGAGCCGCAACTGCGTCAGGTACCGGTGCAGCGGGACGCCTTCGACGCGGCGAAAAGTGTCCGTGAGATACGCGGGTGACGCGTCGACCGCCCGTGCGACGTCCGCGAGCCGAATCGGGCTCGAGAGATGTGCCTCCAGGAATTCTTTGGCCCGCCCCATGAGCCGCCGCGTGCCACGACTCGGCAATGGTGTCACGCTGTCAGAATCGAGAGCTGCACGAAGAAGGTCGATCACGCACTCCTCGGCGGCCAGACCGCTCCAGACTCGACCCATCGCGCTGTGCAGCACGCGAGTCCGCCGCCGCATCAGGCCGAGGCCCGCGCGCCGGCTCCGGCGGCGGAACAGCGGATGAAAGGGTAAGGCCGCGCGAGAAGCTCGGCCGAGTTCGGCAAGGAGCTCGGGGTCGGGAGTAACGATCAGTTCGGCGTATTCCGCTGAGCGCGGCTGGCTCACACGGTAGCTCTCGCCACCAGAGACAAAAAGCACCTGATTGGCATCGCCGACCACGTGATCGTTGCCGACGTGCCAGACGAAGAGGCCGCGATAGGGCAGGCAGACTTGGAAATCGGCGGAGAACTGCTCGGGCGTCGTGTTGAGACGCTCCCCGGGGCAACGCAGGTCTTCGACCAGTCCCACGCTCGACTCGAAAAGTCGCGACCGCGATGTCTCGCCCGAGTCCCGCAACGCTCGAAACCGATGCACGGTCCTCCCGGTTCGGCCCGTCGGCGCTGGGACGACTGCAAACGTCTCGCTCATCCCGTTCACCCTCCCCGGCATCGGGGCCATTCTAAGTCGCGCCGTCGTGAAATCGAAACTTCCTGATAGCCCACGACTGGGGCATCGACGAAAATGCCGGCGTGCCTATCGCGCTCGCGATCGCTATGGTGGTCTTTGGTCTCGTCACGACAGACGAATGGGAGCCAGGCGCTCCATCGGCCCAGGCCGGACGCCTCGTGGAGATCCGGTCATACAACTTGAAGAGCGGCACGCGCGACGCCTTCCACGAGTTATTCGTGCGCGAAGCGCTGCCGATGCTGACGCGCTGGAAGGTGGACGTCGTCGCCTACGGACCCTCGTTGCACGATCGCGACTCCTACGTCCTGATGCGGGCGTTTACGAGCATCGAGGAACGCGAGCGGAGCGAAGATGCTTTTTACGGCAGCGCCGAATGGCGCGACGGACCGCGTGCCGCGGTCCTCGCCGCCATCGACAGTTACACCACCGTCGTCATTCGCGTCGACGACGACACGCTCAGGGGGCTTCGTCAGAGCATGCAGACACCGGCCGCTCGATCCGATATGGACACGCTGGTCGGCCTGAATGCCGACTACATCACGTCGGTCAGGAACTCGGACGTCGAACGCTTCCGCCAGATACTCGCCGATGACTTCCTGTGCACACTCCCGGACGGGACGCTGATCGATCGTGACCAGTTTCTGGCGCACACCGCGCAGTCGTACACACTCGGCAGTCTGCAGGCAGACGAGGTCAACATCAGGCTCATTGGGGATGTGGCGATCGTGCACGCGCGGACCACGTTTACGCTGCCGGACGGCACACCCGGCGCGGGCCGCTATACCGATGTGTGGGCACGGCGTGATGGCCGGTGGCTGGCGGTCGCTGCGCACGTCACCCGCAAGTAACTCGCCGTCAACGCCGCGATTCTTCCGGCTGAGGAGGGCGGGAGCTTCGCACCTCGTCCGCCTGCGTCGCCTCCGGGAGTGCCGGGATCAACAGACACGATAGCGTCCGTTAGCGAGGAGCCGGGTACCTTGCAGTGTTGTTGACAAGTGATCTGTCCGCCTCCGTTTGACAAGTGATCTGACCGCTGTTCGTTAAAGTGATGCCTGTGGGCGCTGTGGGAAACGCGTTCTGGGCGTTTTCCAAGCCGCGGTGGGCGCGTTCTTGGCGTCCACGGCGGCGGCAGGGTCCATCGGCCGTCCATCCGGGCGGAACGTCCCCAGCCGCTGGGCGCCGCGCGTGATGGTGT
>JACCSI010000634.1 GCA_013813075.1 Acidobacteriota bacterium
CGATGGTGGCGCGCATTGAGATCGGCCCACACTAACACAAGGCCACCGGCCACAAACGCCACACCGACCCGACATCCCGCCAGATCGTGATTTCGGTCTCCGAGTGGGAGGCGTATACTTGGGGTCCGTCCGTGATGAATAGGCCCCAGGCGGGGCGCGAGGCATGCCCGGCGTGAGGTGTCTCGCGGTCTGTCATACGGAGCTGGTGGTCCGGCTGCTCGAAGCCGTCTTGACCCCCAGCGCCGAGTTCGATGTGCTGGTGGAAGGCCCGGCGTTAGCCAGGCGGTTCGATCATTCCAGCTTCGGCGTCAGAGTTGGCGACGCCACACGTGTCGATACCTTCGTCAAGGCCGACCTCACTCCTGGCACCTGCGTCATCATCGAGGACAATGGCCGGCGCTCGCTGCGCCGCGTCGTGCAAGCGGCCCGCGCGGCCGGCGGTACGCTGATCTGGGTTCTCGGCACGACGCCTGAAGATTCGAAACGCGCCGACGCACTCAAGTCGACGTTTCCCGAAATCAACAGTCTGACGTTGGCCGAGCTCACCGGCCCGCCGCTGCAGCTCGAACTTGGCCGCTCGGTCGACCGGCAGCGGGTGCAGCAGTATCAGCGGTATCTGTCCGACGCCGACCGCGTCCTGATTCTTCTGCACAACGACCCCGACCCCGACGCCATCGCCAGCGGACTCTCGCTGCGCAACCTGCTGCGGCGGACCCGTCAGACCGCCATCATTGGCTGCATGTACGGGGTCACGCGGCCAGAGAATCTGCGCATGCTCAAGTTGCTTGATTTACAGATCGAGGTGCTGACCGCAGAACAAATCAAAGGCTTTGATCGGATCGCCCTCGTTGACGTCCAGCCGCACTATTTTCCGGGGCTCCTGCCCCACGCAGATCTGGTGATCGATCATCATCCGGAGCAGACCGGCTACAACGCCGTGTTCAAGGACATCCGCCCGCATTACGGGTCGACGTCAACGATTCTGACCGAGCACATGCGCGCCGTGGACATCGATATTTCCGAGCGGACCGCGACGGCCATGCTCTACGCGATCAAGTCGGACACGCTGTTTTTCAACCGCCAGGCGAACCGCGCCGATCTCGACGCCTTTTCGTACCTCTATCCGCTTGCTGACGCGACGATGATCCGTAAGATGGAGGGCTCGGAAATCACCGCCGAGCGGCTCGATTTCGTCATCAAGGCGTGGCAGCACGGACGCATGGTCGAACACGTGTTCTGTGCGTTTATCGGCGAGCCGTCGCGCGAGGACTTCATACCCTACGTGGCCGACTTCTACCTGCAACTCGAAAACGTGCAGTGGTCCGTCATCTCCGGCGTCGTCAACGATACGTTCGTGGTGTCGGTGCGCAACCTTGGCTACTCGCGCAACGCCGGCGACTTCGTGCGGCGGTGGTTCAACGACATTGGCAGCGCCGGTGGTCATCGCACCATGGCGAAAGCGGTGGTGCCGCTCGAAGCCTTTCAACAGAAGTTCGGAACCTACGAAGGCAGCCGCATCAACCAGCGCATGTTGGAGCTCGTGCTGGCGTTCCTGCATGAGTACGACAAAGCGTCGAAGGATGCAAAAGACCCCGCGAAGGACACCCGTCCGCCACGGCAACTGGTCTAGCCAAGGCCACCGGCGCCACAGCCACACTCATCACGCGGTGCCCAATCAACCGAGGCGCTGACCCACTTCGCCACACGTCATCAACGACGAGCTTGCGCGAGACACCGCGCTGACCTTTCATCTGTATCGTCGCGCGACGAGAAGCGACAGGCCGACCCCAAGCGTCACCATCGCCGCTCCGGTGACGATTGGATGGGTAGTCGCGTAGGTGTAGGTGCTGTCGCGGACCATTCCAGGATAATCGCCACGCTCCCGCAAGTCTTCACCTGCCTGATGCAGCGCGTCCTGGCGCTCATACCGCGGACGGCCGCTATGCGTACCGGGAATAATGGTGTTGGCCACGAGCTTGTCCGTCAATCGTGGCGAGAGTTGGTTCATCGTCGACACCATCTTGGCCGCACCGCCGACGAAGAGATCCCGGACCGGCGTCGTCGCCGCGTACAAAATCGACGCGGCGACCGAATCCGGCGAATAGACGGGAGCGACGTGCTGCGGGGCGTCGGGCAGGTAATTTTTCGCGTGCTCGGCGTATGGCGTATCGATCGGGCCGGGCTTGATGAGCGTGACCGAGACCGGCGCGCGCTCGTACTCGAGCTCGGTGCGCAACGCCTCGGTCCACCCTTTCACCGCATGCTTCGACGCTGAGTAGATGCCTTGCAGCGGCACCGCGCGGTCGGACACTTCGCTGCCGACGTTGATCAGCGCGCCGCCGCGCCGCGTCAAGTGTTGGCACGCCACCCGGGAGCCATAGACAACGCCCCAGAAATTCGTCTCGATGACGCGGCGCATGTCGTCAATTGACACTTCGAGACAGCGTCCGTAGACCGACGCGCCCGCATTATTGACCCATGTATCAAATCCGCCAAAGAGGCGCATGGCGCGCTCCGCCACGCGTTCGACATCACTCTCCACGCCGACGTCGGCTTCAACATCAACGGCTTCGCCACCGCGTTGCCGAATCTCGTCAACGAGTTGCCGAAGAGCATGCCGGCTGCGCGCGACGAGCACGAGACGTGCGCCGGCCGTGGCGGCCGCCCGGGCAGTGGTGAGACCAATGCCACTCGATGCGCCGGTAATCACCATGACCTGATCGCGCAGTCTCTTAAGTTGTAATTTCATGTTGCCGACTCTGTAGCAACTGGCATTCCAGAACGGTGCCGCAGGGGAGAGGCACTAACGACGGCGCTGCTTGCGTGAAGCGCGGAGGGTGGGGTCGCGCGCGCTCGCTCGGCCCTAGTGTGCCGAATCAGAAATACGTCGCCATTTTCAGGGCGGGGCATCCCGGCTGGCGGCGTTGCTCCTTCCTCGAATATTCTCGATATTCTCGGTCGTCACGCCTTGCCATCCGGGCGC
>JACCSI010000638.1 GCA_013813075.1 Acidobacteriota bacterium
GGCAAGAACAGCTGCATCATCAACCCGGAGATCGGGTCATGGGTGTTTCTGGCCGGCGTCGCGACCAGTCTCGAGCTGCCGATTGATACGCCGTTGGCTGACCAGTGCGGCACGTGCACGCTATGCCTCGACGCGTGTCCCACTGGAGCGCTTGTCGACGAGTATCAGCTCGACGCCACACGCTGCATCTCGTATCTGACCATCGAACATCAAGGCGCCATCCCCGAAGACAAGCGTGCCGCGCTCGGCAATCACATCTTCGGATGCGATATCTGCCAGGACGTGTGTCCGTGGAATCTGGCGCCGCTCGCGTCGCTTGACCCGGCCTGGCAACCGCGGGCCGGGCGCGCCGAGGCGACCGCGGCCGATCTATGGCGCCAGTCCGATTTCGAGCTGCACAATATGATGGAGGGCTCGGCCATGCTCCGGACGACGATGTCCCGCCTGCGGCGCAACCTGGCCGTGGTCCTCGGCAACGATGGCGGCCGTGCCGCCGCGGATGCGCTCGATCACCCGGGCGATGGCGTGCCCCGGTCCGCGCAGGCCGCGGAGACGGAACTGGTCCAAGAGCACGTTCGCTGGGCCAAGGACCGTCTGAAGTATTAGGATCGGACGATGACGTCAGCGCCTTCGACGCTCGCGCCGCTGCTGCTGGTTTCCATGCCGCAGATGCTCGACCCGAACTTCTCCCGCACTGTCGTGCTGCTGGCCGAATACAGCCGGCATGGCGCGTTCGGGCTGGTCGTCAATCGGCAAATGCCTGAACCGGCACACGAGGTCATCAAACCGGACCCGCCGATGAATATTCGCAAGGACGTGCATCTGTACGTTGGCGGCCCCGTCGAGCCCAATCGCGCATGGATCTTGACGAAGCATCGGGAGCTCGATGGCGAAGCGCTCGCCATCTCGGATGGCGTCTACCTGTCTGCCGCACCGGACTTGATCCGCCACGCGCTGCGGTCCTCGCCGGACCCGCAACTACGTCTCGTGATTGGTTACTCGGGATGGGCGCCGGGGCAACTGGACGGCGAATTGGCCGCGTCGTCCTGGTTGATGGCGCCCGTGCAGCCCGACCTGTTGTTCGACATACCAATCGATGCGATGTGGGAGACGGCCATCCGCCGCCTCGGTGCAGAGCCCTCGGCGCTCCAGACATCGTCCGGGGTGCATTAGCACCCACGACGGAGCGAGCTTGTCATGAGGTACCTCACCATGTCCGCGTTGATCACCCTGCTCGCCGCTTGTTCCAACACCGCACCAGCGCCACCGACCACAGCTGCCCCAGGAGGAGCGGTTGCAACGCCCCCATCGACGGCTCAGGGCAGCGAGCTCGCCAAACAAATCGCTCGTTTTGCACCGACGGAAATCTCCGCAGACGTCAGCGCGTTGCCGCCCACCGAGCAGCAGGCGCTTGCGCACATGGTGCGCGCGGCGCAGGTCATGGACGCGTTGTTTCTCGGGCAAGTCTGGGCGGGCAACGAGGCGGTGCTCTTCGAGTTGCTCCGCGACGAAACCGACGCCGGCCGCGAGCGACTCCATTACTTCCTGATCAACAAGGGACCGTGGTCGCGGTTGGACCACAACCAGGCGTTTATCGCCGGTGCCCCGCCCAAGCCGCCGTCCGGCAGCTACTACCCGGCCGGGACGACCAAGGAAGACGTCGAGACGTGGATCGGATCACTGCCCGCGGCGGACAAGGCGCGCGCCACGGGTTTCTTCACGACGATTCGCCGCGGGCCGGACGGCCGCTTCATCGCCGTGCCGTACAGCACCGAGTATCAAGGCGAGCTCGCGATTGCCGCCATGCATCTGCGCGAAGCGGCGAAGCTGACGACCCAACCCACCCTCAAGGCCTATCTGGAGGCGCGGGCGTCGGCGTTCTTGTCGAACGATTATTACGACAGCGATGTGAAGTGGATGGAGCTCGACGCCACGATTGAGCCGACGATTGGCCCCTACGAGGTGTACGAAGATGAATGGTTCAACTACAAGGCCGCGTTCGAGGCATTCATCACCGTCAAGGATCAGGCCGAATCGCAGAAGCTCGAGAAGTTCGCGGGAATGCTGCAGGACATCGAAAACACCCTGCCGATCGAACCGCGATACCGCAATCCAAAACTTGGCGCCCTGGCGCCGATCGCCGTCGTCAACACGGTCTTCTCGGCGGGCGATGCCAATCGCGGTGTCCAGACCGCGGCGTTCAACCTGCCCAACGACGAGCGCGTGATCCGGGAAAAGGGCAGCAAGCGCGTGATGCTGAAGAACAACCAGGAGGCAAAGTTCAGCAAAGTCCTCGTGCCGATTTCACGCGTCGCCCTTCCGGCAGCGGAACAGGGCCGCGTCGCGTTCGAGGCGTTTTTCACGCACATCCTGATGCACGAGCTGATGCACGGGCTCGGACCGCACGACATCGCCGTGGCCGGCCGAACGACGACCGTGCGTCAGGAGTTGAAGGACACGTACAGCGCGATCGAAGAGGCCAAAGCCGATGTGTCGGGCCTCTTCGCGCTGCAATTTCTCGTCGACAAGGGGCACCTGGACAAGGGTTTCGAGCAGACCATGTACACCACATTTCTGGCGTCGGCGTTTCGCTCGATTCGATTCGGCATCGGCGAGGCGCATGGCCGCGGACAGGCGATTCAGCTGAACTACCTGCTCGATCGCGGCGCTTTCAAGGTCAATGCCGACGGGACGTTCAGCGTCGATGCGGCGACGATACGCGCCGGCGTCGAAGGGCTGACGCGCGACATCATGACGCTGCAAGCCGAGGGGTCGTACGACAGAGCTCGCGCGATGATTGACACGCTCGGGATTATCCGGCCAGAAACCCAGCGCGTGCTGGATCGACTTCTCGACGTGCCCATCGACATCGCCCCGCGCTTCACTTCGGCCGAGCAGTTGCTGCGGCCGGGTTCGTAGCGCTCAGCTCGTCGAATCGGGGGGCGCCGGTACCGCAAGCACCGGCACCAGCGATTCCCGCAGCACGCGTTCAGTCGTCGAACCGAAGACGAATCGCCTGGGGCCTTCGAGCCCTTGCGTGCCCATGACGATGAGGTCGGCGCGGCAGTCCGCGGACTGTTTCAGAATTTCCTGCGCGGCATCACCGACAGCGACCGAGATACCTGGGGCTTCCGGCAGGCGCCCGCGCACCTTGGTGACGCGACCCAGCAGGCTCTGGAGCGCGTCCTGCGTCTGTGCCGTTACCGCGTTGCCCCGGCCGGCCGCCTGGGCCGCTTGCGCCAACAGCGGGTCGACGACGGTGAGGATGGTGAGGTGCGCTCCGGTCTGCGCGGCGAGGTCCATGGCAAGACTCAACGCCCGTTCTGAATGCGTCGAGAAGTCCACCGGGCAGAGGATCGACGTAAACACGCCCATGCATCCTATCGCAGGTGCTTGTAGACCAGCTCGAGCAACTCGTCGTACATCGCATCGGCTTTCGCGTCGCCCTGTTTGATGGCGGCGGCGGCGCAGTGTTTCAGATGGTTGCGCATCAGTTCGCGGCCGACACCGCGTAGCGCCTCCTGCACCGACGCCACCTGCGTGATGATGTCGGCGCAGTAGCGGCCATCTTCGACCATCTTGTGCAGGCCACGCACCTGCCCTTCGATGCGTCGCAGCCGGCGCAGATTCGACGCCTTGATGTCCGGATCAACTGCCACGGCGTCCTTCATGTCAACCTCACGCGCCGGAGGCGCAAGCTGTTGGTCACCACGCTGACGGAGCTGAAGGCCATGGCCGCACTGGCGATGATGGGGCTGAGCTGCCATCCGAACGCCGGGTAGAGCGCGCCGGCCGCGATCGGGATGCCGATCACGTTGTAGACAAAGGCCCAGAACAGGTTTTGTTTCATCGTCGCCATCGTGCGCCGCGCCAGCTCCAGCGCCGCGGCGATGCTGTCAAGGTCGCTCCGCATCAACGTCACGTCGGCAGCCTCGGCGGCGATGTCCGTCCCGGATGCCATCGCCATACCGACGTCTGCCTGCGCCAGGGCCGGCGCATCGTTCAGGCCGTCACCGACCATCGCGACCGTGCGTCCCTCGGCCTGCAGCCGCTTGATGGCGTCGACTTTGCCGGCCGGCAACACCTCGGCGATGACCTCGTCCACACCGGCGACGCGGGCAATCTCCTGGGCCGTCTCCCGGCGATCGCCGGTGAGCATGACCACGCGGGCGCCTCGCGCCTTGAGCAGCGCGACGACCGCGGCGGCGCCGGGTCGCAGCGTGTCGGCGATGCCAAACGCCGCCATCAACCGGCCCGCCCGCGCCGCAAGGACCGGCGTTTTCCCGTCCTGGGCCCAGCGCAGGAGCGCGTCATGCAACGCCGCGACGTCGATGCCCGCCTGCCGCATCATCGCCTCCGTACCAATGACGACCCGATCCTGATCAACGGTGGCCAGCACGCCGCGCCCGGCCACGGCTTCAAAGGTGGCGACCGCGATTTCTGCGCGGCCGGCCCGGTCGGCGTACTCCGTGATTGCCCTCGCGAGCGGATGTTCCGACATCTGTTCGACCGCGGCAATCCAAGCCAGTGCGTCGCGCTCGACGACGCCGGGCATGAATATCGTGTCTGTGACACGGGGGCGCCCCTCGGTGAGCGTGCCGGTCTTGTCGAGCACGATGGTGTCGACCGACGCGAGGCGCTCGAGCGGTGCGCCCCCTTTAATCAACACCCCTGCGCTCGCGCCGCGCCCGCTCGCGACCATCACCGCTGTCGGCACGGCAAGGCCCATCGCACACGGACAGGCAATAATCAGTACCGCCACCGCAGCGGTCAGCGCCCGCACTCCCGACGGTTCCGCCGGAAGCACCCACCACGCCGCAAAGGTTGCGAGTGCGATCGAAATGACGACGGGGACAAAGACCGCAGAGATACGGTCCGCCAGGCGCTGAATCGGGGCTTGTGAACCCTGCGCGTCGCGCATCAACGTGACGATCTGCGCCAGCACGCTAGAGGCTCCCAAGGTCGTGGCGCGAATCTCGAACGCACCCGAGGTGTTGACGGTGGCGCCGATGACGCGGTCTCCCAGCGCTTTCTCGACCGGCATCGACTCGCCCGTCAGCATCGATTCGTCGACCGCGCCGCCCCCGCCAACGACGACGCCGTCAACCGGGAAGCGTTCACCGGGCCTGACCAGCACCACGTCCCCAGGGATCACCTGTGATATCGACAGGTCGCGCTCACGGCCGTCGCGCCGCACATGAGCGGTCGATGGCTGGAGGCGCGCCATCTCACGCAGCGCGCGCGTCGTCTGCCGCTTGGCGCGCGCCTCCATGGCGTTGCCGAGGAGGACCAGCGCGATGATCAGCACGATGGCTTCGTAGTAGAGGTCGGCTCGCGCCTCGCCCGCATGCAACTGTCCAGGCGCGAACGTCGCCACGGCCGAGTAGAAAAACGCCGCACCCGTGCCGACGGCAATCAGCGTGTTCATGTCGGCGTTGCGATGGCGAAAGCTGACCCAGGCGCGCGTGTAGAAATGCCGCCCCGCCCAGAGCATGACGAAGACCGCGATCGCACACGACGCGTAGGCCATCGCGTCGGCGCCGCCGTGTGCATCGCCACTGCCTATGAAAGGCATGGCCGCCATCAACAC
>JACCSI010000648.1 GCA_013813075.1 Acidobacteriota bacterium
GCGCAAGGTGCAGAGCCCGACCGTTGAACCCACGCAGGCCGGACGCTCGCGCATGCCGGGCTTTACCGTCAGAGTCTCAACTTTGAACTTGAACCTCAGCGCAGAAACACATAAGGCATGTGCGCGAGGATTTCGCCCGACCGGAACAGCCGTGACGGCGCGAGAATCGCAGCCAGCACCTTGCGATCGCGAGGGCCGAGCAGCGTCATGAACGCTTCGGCCGCGCTCGCGGGTTGCTGCATCGAGGGCTGCTCGAGCGACGCGCTGAGGACCTCGTAGAAGCTGCGGCGCGGCGGATAGATCACGAGTTCCACTTCCTCCTCAGCCGGGATGCGCGCGCGCTGCTTGGCGGCGGCGACCGCCACCTGCATGCCGCCAAGCTGATCGACCAGCCCAACTTGCTTCGCCTGTTGTCCGGTCCATACCCGGCCCTGGGCAATTTGGTCGATCTTCTCCGGTGACGTTTGGCGCGCTTCGGCGACCTTCTCGACGAACTGGTCGTAGAACGCCTGCATCGATTCCTGCACCTTGGCGCGCTCTTCGTCGGTAAACCGGCGTTCCGGCGAGTAGATTTCGGCGTGGCGTCCATCGCTCGTGGATTCGATGTTCGCCCCGAATTTTTCGAAGGCGCCGCCGGTGACGAACTTACCCGTGTAGATGCCGATCGACCCCGTCAGCGTGCCGGGCTGCGCCACGATGACGTCACCCGCCATCGCGATGTAGTAGCCGCCCGATGCGGCGAGGTCCGACATCGAGACGATAATCGGCAGCTTCCGCGCATCATTCTTGGTAATCATCAACTCGCGCCAGATCACGTCCGATGCGGTCGACGCGCCACCGGGGCTGTCGATGCGCAAGACGATGGCGCGGATCGACGAGTCAGCGCGAATTTGCCGGATGTATTCGACCAACGAGTCCGAACCGAGCACGGCGCCGTTGATCGGGTCGTAGCCGCTGCGACCGAGCGTGATCGCGCCGGCCGCGTTCAGCACGGCGACTCTGCTGGGACGGCGGACACCCAGCGAGTCCCAGGTGACATTCGCATAGACGTTGCTCTCGACCAACTGCAACTGGCCGGGACCACCGACGTCGCCGACCAGGTCATCGAGCTCGTCCTCGTACGCGAGGTCGTCAACCAGCCCGTGGCGCAGCGCCGCGTCTGGCAGCAGCGGACCTTCGTCGATCGCCGCCCGGACCTCGGGTTCGGTTTTGTGGCGCCCATCCGCAATCGAGCGCACCAGCTGATCGAACTGGTCGCGGTTGAGCGACGCGCTCATCTCTTTGTGCGCCGGCGTAAACGTCTTCTCGGTGAAGATGTTGATGGCGGTCTTGTAGTCGCCGATGTGCATCAGGTCGGGGTAGGCGCCAACCCAATCGAGCGTGCCGCGGAGGAAGACCTCGTAGGTTGCGACGCCGGTCAGGTCCAGGGTCGCGGTCGGAACCAGAAAAATCTTGTCGGCCGCCGTGGCCAGGTAGTATTCGCGGTCGCCGCCATATTCAAGAAACGCGTACACCGGCTTGCCCGACGTCTTGAAGTCCAGCACCGCCTCGCGCAGTTCCTGTACCTTGCCCCAGAAAGGCGAGCTCAACGCCCGCGGAGCCAGGAGAACCGCTGACACGCGCTTGTCGATCTTGGCCTTCCGCAGCGCCTCGACATAGCCGCGGACAGTGCGCCCCTCCGACCTGCTGACCAACTGCAGCACATCGTCGGGCACCACCTCGAACAACTCGCCCCCGGGTCGCAGCACCAGGGTGGAGTTCTGGGACAGCCGCGTCGACGGTGCCACCATGAGATAGAGTGCGGCGACGGCAACGGCTGAGATGATGACCGCAACGCCGATGAGGAGCACGACGAGGCCAAGCCCGCGTTTCATATTTAAAGGTGGCGGGCTGTCTCCCGCACAAGTGAGAAAGGGCGACTGATCCGCCGCGCCGGAGCCACCTCGAGCGGCGGTGGGGTCGAACCCGCCGTAGAATCCCGATGTAGTGGCGGGGCTTCAGCCGCGCCGTCCAACGTAAGCTCAGTATACCGTTCACACGATGCAGCAGGTTGACCTCTACAAGTCTGAGGCGGACGCGGCCTACCAAGGCGTCGCAGGAGCCTATAGCGAGGAAGCGGCTCAGGCGTTACTCGGGCGGAATGTGCGGCTGATGCCCTGCGCCACCCTGCAGCAGGCGTTCGACGCGGTCGCCGACGGGCGCGTCAGGCACGCCGTCGTTCCGGTCGAGAGCGCCCTGTCGGGCACCGTACCCGCGGTGTACGAACTGCTCCTCGCGCACGACCTCGTCGTCTCTGGCGAGACGGTCACCAACATCGAGCACGTCCTCGTGGGGTCCCGTGGGACCGAGCCCGCCGCCGTCAGACGGGTGATGTCGCATCCCATGGCACTTGAGCAGTGCGGCGACTTCTTTCGCAGCCATCGCACGATCGAGGCGGTATCCGTATTCGATACGGCCGGGGCCGTGCGCATGGTGGTCGAGGGCGGCGACAAGACCACCGCCGCCATCGCGTCGCGCCGCGCGGCATTGCTCTATGGCGCCGACATCATCGCGGAACGCATCCAGGATCATCAGGACAACTGGATTCGTTTCCTGCTGCTCTCGAACCGCCCGCACGCCACGCCCGTAGACAATCCACAGAAGGCACTCCTCGCATTCGGCCTGCCGCACGAGCCAGGGGCACTGCTCCGTGCGCTCCAGCCGATTGCGCGCGCCGGTATGAGCATTACCAAAATCGAAGGACGGCCGATCGCGGGAACCCCTTTTGAGTATCGCTTCATCGTGGAGGTCGTCGCGCCCCTCGGACACGCGATCGCGGACGACGCTTTCGAGGCGGTGCGTCACGCGACCACATGGCTCAAGATCCTTGGCGCGTTCCGACTGTAGATGGCGACATCATGTTCACGCTGACCCTGGACGATTTCGCGGCCGCTCGCTCGCGGATCGCGGCGCACATCACGCACACGCCGCTGCTGACGTCGCGCCAACTCAGCGCGCTGACTGGCTTCGACGTGCGGCTGAAGGCGGAGATGTTCCAGCGCGTCGGGTCCTACAAGATTCGAGGCCCGCTCAACAAATTCGCGCTGATGCCAGACGAGGAGAAACGCCGCGGCGTCGTGTGCTCGTCCGCCGGAAACCACGCGCAAGGTGTGGCGCTCGCGGCGCAGATTCACGGCATTCGTGCCGTCGTGTGCATGGCGGCCAACGCCACACCGGCAAAGATCGCGGCCACCCGCGGGTACGGCGCCGAGGTCGTGCTCCACGGGACAATCTGGGATGAGGCGAACGAAAAGGCCAAAGAATTGGTGCGGACGGAAGGCCTCACCTACGTGCACCCGTTCGACGATGAGCAGTTGATCGCCGGACAGGGGACACTTGGGCTCGAAGTGATTCGAGACTGGCCGGAAGTGGACGCCATCGTGGTACCGATCGGCGGTGGCGGATTGATCTCGGGTGTGTCGATGGCGATGAAAAGTCACAATCCCGCCATTCGCGTCATCGGTGTGGAATCGTCGGACGGTCCGGCGATGCAACGCAGCGTCGAGGCCGGCGAGCTGCAAACCATTGACTGCCGGACGATCATCGATGGCCTCCGCGTTCGGCGTGTCGGCGCCCTCAACTTCGACGTCGTGCGGCGGTTCGTTGACGACCTCGTGGCGCTCCCCGATCAAGAGATCTTCGACGCCATGATCTGGGTCATGGAGCGGTGCAAGTTGGTCGTGGAAGGCGCGGCCGCCGCGCCGGTCGCGGCGCTGATGCACGGCTTGGTGAAGCTGCGTCCGGGGTCGCGGGTTGCGGTCGTGCTGTCCGGCGGCAACCTGAATCTGGATCAACTGCGGGCGCTGAAATGGAACTAGGCCCTTCG
>JACCSI010000654.1 GCA_013813075.1 Acidobacteriota bacterium
GCTCACCACGATCCACTTCGAGTCGTCGGACCAGTCGCTCACCCGCACCGGGTGATCGAATTTTCGCAGCATCTGCTCCGGCAACTCGGCGCGTGCTCCGCGCACGGTCACCGCCCGCCGCCCTGACACCCATGCGATTGCGGTCGCATCGCGCGACCACGCCGGCGCCTCGTCCGCGTCAATGGCCGGGGAGATGCGCCGCGGCAGTGGCCGGGTGCCGTCGTACGTCCAGATGTCGAGCGTCTTCAGCTGCGGGTCGACGCGAGCGACCGCCACACGCGCATCGAGCGGCGCCACGCGCACGTCCCAGGCGTCCATGGGCTCGCCGACGGTGCCAACGGTCGTTCCGCTGCGGTCAACCCATCGCAGCTCGCGCAAGCTTGTCGCAGGCGCACCAAAGACCACGACATCCCCGCCAACGGTCGCAAACAGCCGGTGGTGCGGGCTGCGTCCGACGGAGGCGCCGAGCAGCACCGGGCGTCCGCGACCCGCCCGCCTCTCGACATCGATCGGCTGCGCAACCAACGCCCCATCACTGGAATAGAGGACGGCGTCGTCGAGCGTGACTCCGTGCGCGTCGCTCCTGACCAGTCGTGTGCGATCCGACGGGTTGTCGTACCGAGCAAGCCAAATGCCCTGCTGCGTCGGCTCCGACGATTGCACGAAGAACACCAGGTCGCGTCCGTTGCCGAGGAGGGACGGATGCGCGTGTCCGCTCTCGCCGGGGGCCAGTGTCGTGAACGCGACGATGGTTCCGTCGGGTTGCCGACGGACCAGCGAGTTGCCGGATGTCTGCACGAACAGGATGTCGCCGTTGGGATGCCACGCGGCGCCTTCTGCCGCGGCCACGTCGGCGAGGCCGCTGACGACACCGTCCTCAAACCTGAAAACGCGCAGTTTGCCGGCAGCGAAGAATCCGACGGCACGCCCGTCGGGAGACCAGAACGGCAGCACCCCCTCGTCGGTCCCACGTAACGGCTGGGTATCGCCCGTCGTAAGGTCCAGTAGGTGCAGTTGCACCGCGCCCGCTTTGGCTGCGGCGAACACGAGCCGCCGACCGTCAGGGGCGAGCGACAGTCCAAAGGGGAAGTCCGTGCCGGCGCCAACGGTCAGTTCATCAGGAGTCGCCAGCGCCAACCGCAACGCTGCAACGGGGGTCGGCGTCGGACGCGGGCGTATGGCGACAAAGACCACCGCCGCGATAATGCCGGCAGCCGCAACGAGAGCGATTCGCCAAGTGCGCGCGCGGCCGGCGCCCGGAGGGCTTCGATCTATACTCATGCTTACGTTCGTTTTAGGAGGATTTCTCGCATGACCAGTCGTATTCTCGCCCTTGCGCTGACGCTTTCGGTGGCGAGTGTCCCGCCCGCGTTTGCCCAGGCCGCGACACAGGAAGCACCCACTCGCCGGCCTGACGTCATTTACGTCCCGACGCCAGAGGAAGTGGTCGAGGCCATGCTCCAGGTGGCGAATGTCACCAAGAACGATATTGTGTACGACCTCGGCTCGGGCGACGGCCGCATTCCGGTCACGGCCGCACTGAAGTACGGGGCGCGTGCGGTTGGCATCGATATTGACCCGCAGCGCATCAAGGAAGCCAACGAGAACGTCGCGAAGAACAAAGTCGGCGACAAGGTCAAGATCATGAACGCGGACCTGTTCGCCACCGACATCAGCGAAGCCACGGTCGTCACGCTTTACCTGCTGCCGTCGCTCAACGTGAAGCTGATGCCGAAACTGATGAAAGAGCTCAAACCCGGCACCCGCATCGTGTCGCATGCCTTCGACATGGGCGACTGGAAGCCCGAGAAGGAACTCGACGTCAATGGTCGCAAGGTCTACTACTGGACCATCCCGAAGCAGTAATTTACCGGCGGCGCAGGTGCCGCGCGGGAAGCATGGCCACCGTCGCCCTGGCGACGGTGGTTGAGTCTCCGCCCCCGTGACATCAGTTCGATTCCCGACGTTGCTGTCTCCCCGCATTCTTCTCCCTGCTGCATTTCTTTCCCTCACCTTCGGGCTCGCGATTCTGATCAGCGGCGGCTTCGTCACGACCGTATTCGGCATGCGGGCGTCGGCGCGGTCACCACTGCCGGCGTTCGCGCTTGGTCTGGTGCTCATCGTCGTGTGGGTTGTGACCGCACGATGGTCAGGTCGGCTGGCGCCTGATTTGGTCGCGGCGGATAGATGGATTTCGCGCCGCGCCTCGTTCGTGGTGCTTGCCGTCGCCCTGCTTGCGGGGGCCACGGCCGTGGCGTTCAACTCATTCAGCGCGACAGGGTCGGATGGATCCGGTTACCTGAGTCAGGCGGCGATGTTGGCGCAAGGAGCGATGACGCGGGAAGAACCGCTCACACCACTCGCGAAGTGGCCCGATGCGGCGACGACGCTCACGCCGCTTGGGTGGCGCGCGGCATTAGAGGTGGGTTACCAGGCACCAACCTACGCCGTGGGGCTACCGCTCCTTCTCGCACCCTTTCATGCGCTCGGGGGAACGATGGCGGCGTCGCTGGTGGTACCGCTGTGCCTCGTACTCGCGATTTGGGCGACGGGCGGACTGGCGTTGCGCCTCGCTGGACCATATGCAGCGATCCTGGCCGCGGTCTGGTTCGCCACGAGTCCGGTGGCCCTGATCGAGTCGATGCAGGTGATGAGCGACGTCCCGGCGACTGCGGCATGGATGCTGTGCTGGTATCTGGCGGTTCGCGAAAAACCTCTCCCGGCCGGACTCGCCGCCGCGGCGGCTGTGGCGATTCGGCCAAATCTCGCGCCGCTCGCTGCGATGCCGGCGCTGTACCTGCGGCATACCGGGGTCCTCGGCTTCGCCGCCCCGGTGACGTTGGCTGGCGTGCTGGTCGGGTATTTCCATTGGCGCTGGTTTGGCTCGCCGTTGCGATCGGGCTATGGAACCGCCGGACAGCTTTATGCGTTCGCCAACGTCGGACCGAACGCGCCGCTGTACGTCAGCTGGCTGCTCGACACGCACGGCCCCTGGCTGCTGGCGACGCCTGTCGCGCTCGTCTGGCCCCGGATTCGCGCGATGCGGTGGTTGCTGGCATTTGCCGCGCTTGTTGTCGCGGCGTATCTCATTTTCTCGGTCTTCGAGGTCTGGAGGTATCTGCGCTTTGTACTGCCGGCCCTGGCGATTGGGATGATTGCCGTCAGTGCCATGGTTGCCGCCATGCTGGCGCGGCTGCCGAAGGGGCCGCACCCCATCGGCCTGGCGATTCTCGTGCTGGCACTCGCGGCAGCCAATATCGCCAGCGCGCGCGACCACGGCGTCTTCAGATTCGCCGATCAGCAGGCTCGCGCGCGGGTTGTCGGCGAGCGTCTGGCGGATCAATTGCCGGTCAACGCTGTCATCGTGAGTGGCGAACAAAGCGGCGCGATGCGCTACTACACCGACCGCTCCATCGTCCGTTGGGACCTTGCCGCCCCCGACGTGCTCGACGCGGCCCTCGATCAACTGATCGCTCACGGTTACGTCGTCTGGGTGGTGCTGGACGACTGGGAAGAGGAGCCGTTTCGCCGCAAATTCCCCGCCGCTGCGTCGGCGGTTCTCAATCGTCCACCCGCTGTCGAGTCCGCGCCGGGCGTCGGCATCCGCACGCGCGCCTGGCCGGTTATCCGTTGAACTGAATCACCGCGGCTGGTTCCTGTGCGCCAGTGTGCGGTGTATCCCTGCGCACATGCGCGGCGCACGCCGCAGCGTTGATCACCCGTCGGCGGCTGGTGATACCGCAC
>JACCSI010000666.1 GCA_013813075.1 Acidobacteriota bacterium
ACCCCGCGCGACGGCTCAGATCAACTGCGTGCGCAGGGCTTTGCGCTGGCCCACAGGCACAGTCGGGTCGGGCGGACAACAGCGATGCGAGGTTTTGCGCCGTGTGTCTCGTTGTCCTTCATCGCACCCGCCGAGGCTTGTCCCGGCGATGATCTCAGGGACAACCAGCGTCGCGCCGCTTCGTCGCGCTAACCCCGGGGGAACGACGCGTGCGAATCACGTCACTGGCACTTCGTCGGGAACGCCGGTGATCGGACCCGGTGGCGCGCCTGCCGTGTCGCCCGATTACAATGCGTCCCGATTACAATGCGTCATCGACCATGATCAAGTTACGCAGCATCGAGAAGAGTTACCGTCACGGTCTCTCGCAGACGTTCGTGCTGCGCCGTGTCAATGTCGAGATTCAACAGGGCGAGTTCGTGTCGATCATGGGGCCTTCCGGGGCGGGGAAAAGTACGCTGTTGCACATCATGGGCATGCACGACAGCGCGTGGACTGGCGAATACTGGCTTTTCGACGAACCAGTGCATCGGCTCTCCGCGAAGGATCGCATGCGGCTGCAGAAGCAACACGTCGGCTTCGTGTTCCAGAGCTACCACCTGCTCGACAACCTGACGGTCTACGAAAACATCGATTTACCGCTGTCATACAGGGACGTCAAGAAGTCCGAGCGGCAGGGCATGGTGGCGGACATCCTCGACCGCTTCAACATCGTCGGCAAGAAGGATCTGTATCCGAACCAGTTGTCCGGCGGGCAGCAGCAGCTCGTGGCGATTGCACGGGCCGTGGTGGCGAAACCGAATCTCATCCTGGCCGACGAGCCGACGGGCAACCTGCATTCCGATCAGGGTCGCGAGATCATGGAACTGTTCAAGCGACTCAACGACGCCGGGACGACGGTGATTCAGGTGACACACTCGGAGGTCAATGCAGGCTATGGCCGCCGCGTGATCAAGTTGAAAGACGGCTGGGTCGTCGAAGAATAAGCCGAGTTCGGCTGGTGTCGCCGAGTTCAAGCCCGCAATCGCGCAGGGGCACCCGATGTGGAGTTCGATCGCAGACCGCTGATGTTGACTGAAGCACCTCAAAGGCCGGGATCGATTCGAGCCGAGCCGGCGCCGCGGATTCTGATCGCCGACGACCAGCCGGACGTCCTCGAGGCGCTGCGACTGCTGTTGAAGCCGGAAGGCTATCTCATCGACACCGCCTCGTCGCCACAGCAGTTGTTGCGGTCGATGGAGTTGAAGGACTACGACGTCGTCCTGATCGATCTTAACTACACGCGAGACACGACATCAGGTGAAGAAGGGCTCGACCTCCTGCAGCGTATCCACACCGCCGACGAATCGCTCCCGGTCGTGGTCATGACCGCGTGGGGCTCGGTCAATGTCGCCGTGGAAGCGATGCGCCGTGGGGCGCGCGACTTCGTTCAGAAACCCTGGGACAACGAGCGGCTGCTGTCGATTATCCGCACGCAGACGGAACTGGGGCGAGCGATTCGCCGCGGGCGCCAGCTCGAGGCCGCGAACCAGGCATTGATCGCTGACGGGCATTCGCCATTGCTGGCCGAATCGGCGGTGATGCGGCCGGTCCTGGACATCATCGCGCGCGTCGGACCATCCGATGCCAATGTGCTGATCACCGGAGAGAACGGCACCGGCAAGGGGCTGGTCGCACAGGCCCTGCATGCGGTCTCCTCCCGTGCCAATCGCGCGATGGTCACCGTCAATTCCGGCGGCATGGCCGAAGGCGTCTTCGAATCGGAGCTGTTTGGCCACATGAAGGGCGCGTTCACCGATGCCAAGGTGGATCGTGTCGGCCGCTTCGAGCTGGCGGATGGCAGCACGCTGTTTCTTGACGAGATCGCGAACGTGCCTATGAGCCAGCAAGCCAAGCTGCTGCGCGTTATCGAGACCGGCGAGTTCGAGCGTCTCGGCTCTTCGAAGACGCGTAAGGTCAACGTCCGGCTGCTGTCGGCCACCAACGCCGACTTGAACGCCGAAGTCAGCGCCGGGCGATTTCGCCAGGATCTGTTGTTTCGGTTGAACACCATCGAAGTGCACTTGCCGCCGCTGCGCGATCGGCGCGAAGACATTCCACTGCTCGCGCGTCACTTCCTGCACGGGCACGCGCAACGCTATCGCAAGACACTGTCTGGCTTCGACCCGGTGGCCATGCAGGTCCTGCTCGACCACCGCTGGCCCGGCAACGTGCGCGAGATCGATCACGCGGTTGAACGCGCGGTGCTGATGGCACAGAACAACACGATTCGCGCCAGCGACCTCGGTCTGCGCACCGAGGGCGCCAGTAACGCGCGGCTCGAGGATATGAGCCTCGAAGACGTCGAGGCGTTTCTCATCAAAAAGGCCATGGCGCGCTACGGCAATGTCAGCCAGGCGGCGCGCGCCCTTGGTTTGTCTCGAAGTGCGCTGTACCGCCGTTTGGAACGCTACAAGCTGTGACCGGGGACCGCACCACACGAGGAGGGCGTGGGCGTTAGCCCCGCCACCCGACATTCCCCTGTGCGGCGCCTCACCCACGACCAGCAGCTGTTCCTGCTCGCCATTGCGGCGGGCCTGCCCGGCGCGCTGACGTCACTGATCATTCTCTGGACGGGCGGCTACACTCCGAAAGTCCAGTGGACGTTGACCGTCGTCATCCTCGGCTTCCTGCTCGGGTTTGCCGTCTCGCTGCGCAACCGCGTCATCTTGCCGCTGCAGACGCTTGCCAATCTTCTGGCCGCGATGCGCGAGAACGATTTTTCCATCCGCGGCCGCACCGCAGACCCGGAGGATCCGCTCGGTGCGGTCTTGATCGAAATCAACGCGCTGGCGAAAACCCTGCAC
>JACCSI010000667.1 GCA_013813075.1 Acidobacteriota bacterium
CCGCAGATGTCCGCCGCGTTCTCGAACGTCCACGGCTCCGCCTTTTCACGCAGCCTCTCCGCACCAGTGGCGTGCGCTGTGAGAAACGCCGCGTCAGCGTAGCCGGCCTCGAACAAGTAACGATGCAGCGCGAGCGCCACAACGAGATCCGTGCCTGGTCGGATTTGCAGGTAGAGGTCGGCTTGTCGCGCGACGCTCGTTCCGCGCGGGTCGATGACGACGAACTTCGCGCCACGGTCGCGAGCTTCCTTGAAGAAGGGCATGATGTGAATGCCGGAGTGCCCTGGATTGACGCCCCACAGCACGATCACTTTCGCGTCGGGATAGTCCTGATAGCTGACTGACGGCATCTTGCCGTAAAGCCCTTGATTGGCGGCGCCTGTCGGCGCCGCGCACACCGTTCGCAGCAGGCGTGACGCGCCCAGGCGACGGAAGAGGGCGGCATCGGTCGTGTCCTGCGTCAGTAGGCCGTTCGAGCCGCCGTACGACACCGGCAGAATGGCTTCAGCCCCATACTGCTCTTTAATCGCCTGCAGTTTTGAGACGATGTGCGCCAAGGCTTCGTCCCACGTCACACGATGAAAGGTGCCGGCGCCCTTTGCACCACGGCGAATTGCCGGATGCAGCAGCCGATCATCGCCGTACACCCGCTTGTCGAATTGCCGCACCTTGGCACAGATGTAGCCGCGCGTGATCTCGTTCTCGGAGCCGTCGATCTTCGTGATCCGGCCGCCGCGCAAGGTCACGGTAATCGTGCACGCGTCAGGACAATCGAGCGGGCACGCAGTTTCCACGTGGGTTTCGGTGGGGGCAAGACCAGGACGAACCATAACCCCCCAAGCTTATCCGCGATCGGCAGGGTAAGAACGGCGACTGGCGGCAATATGATTTCATCAGTCTCATGAGCGCCCGCCCCAGGGTCGTTATCGTCGGCGGTGGATTTGCCGGGTTGGATGCCGCCCGCGGATTGCGATCCGCGGACGTTGCCATCACTGTGGTCGACCGCCACAACCATCATGTCTTTCAGCCGCTGCTGTACCAGGTGGCCACCGCGTCGTTGTCACCCGGCGATATCGCGTCGCCGATCCGGTGGATTTTGCGGCGCCAGACCAACGTGAGCGTGCTGCTGGCCGACGTCAGATCGATCGACCTGGACCGCAAGTGCGTAGTCCTCGATCATGACGAGCACCTGCCGTACGACTATCTGGTACTTGCGCCGGGCGCGACGCACTCGTATTTCGGCAACCAACAATGGTCCGACTACGCGCCGGGCTTGAAGACGCTGGACGATGCCCTGACGCTGCGCCGGCGGATGCTGCTGGCGTTCGAAGAGGCGGAACGCGAATCGGACGCGAACCGCAAGCGCCACCTGCTCACCTTCGCGATGATTGGCGGGGGACCCACGGGTGTCGAACTCGCAGGGGCGCTCGCGGAAATTGCGCGCCACACCCTGCGGCAGGAATACGATGCCATCGATCCTGGGTCGGCGCGGATCCTCTTGATCGAGGCAGGGCCGACGATTCTGCCAAGTTTTCCCCAGACACTTCGCGACGCGGCCCGGCGAGCGCTACGAAAGCTTGGTGTCGAGGTCTGGGAGAACGCGAAGGTCACCGGTGTCGAGCAGGAATCGCTCAGGCTTGGGACCGATCACGTCGCGGCACACACCATCATCTGGGCCGCGGGCGTTGCGGGCGCGCCCGTTGGTCGGTCGCTCGGCGTGCCGGTGGATCGCGCGGGTCGTGTGATTGTTCGGGACGACCTGTCCGTGCCAGGCCATCCGAACGTGTTTGTGGCCGGTGACCTTGCTGGCTTTACGCATCAGGACGGCAACCAACTCCCGGGCGTGGCGCAGGTCGCCAAGCAGCAGGGTCGTCATGCGGCAGCCAATATCCGCAGGCGCATGGCCGGCACAGCCACGGTGCCGTTTCGATATCGTGACCCCGGCAACATGGCCACCGTTGGCCGTGCGCACGCGATTGCCGACTTCGGTTGGGCCCGCGCGTCGGGGTTTCTCGGATGGTTGCTGTGGCTGTTCGTCCACGTCATGTTCCTCGTCGGTTTTCGGAATCGGCTGTCGGTGCTCCTTCAGTGGGGGGCCTCGTATACGACCTACCAGCGCAGCGTCCGTCTGATCACAGGTACCTCCACCTCGCCCCCATCCGAGATCCGCCCGGCAGATGGTCGCAGTTCAGACGGAACCAGCCACTAGCCAGTGCTATTCTCTGCGCAGATTATGCTGGCCGCGCCGGCGGAAGTCGGCCCCTACCGTGTGTTGAGCCCGCTTGGTCAGGGTGGGATGGGTACCGTCTGGCTTGCTGAAGACCCTCGCCTGGCGCGCCGCGTCGCGATCAAGCTTTTTGCCGGCGCCGAGGCCCGCAGCGAG